>CAXTFT010000012.1:0-30105 GCA_964243585.1 uncultured Terriglobus sp. | reverse complement strand
TACGCTATTCCAACAACGCCCAGATCAACGCCACGCGCCAGTTCAGCAAACATACCCTCAAGTTCGGCGCCAACTTCGATGTCGGCATGATCAACAGCATCAGCGAGGCGGGCGGCAGTTCGCCCGTGCTGGTCCGTGTGCAGACGCACAGTCTGGCGGGCGGCATCTTTTCGCACGACCGCGGGGAATCGCGTCTGGGCGTGGAGAATGGTCTGCGCGCCATTGCAGAAGCAGGGCGGGGCGCGCTGGTGTACCTGCACAACAGCAGCCGTGGTTTTGGCATTGACCGCACCCTCACACCGTCTCGCATGGTCCTGCATCGGCCGGCAGCATCGGATCAGCAACAAACGCTGCGTCAGACAGGCATTGGTGGCCAGATACTGTGCGACCTGGGCATTCGCCGGGTCCGCCTACTGGTAACCCGTCCTACGCATGTGCCCGCTCTCCAGGGATTTGGGATTGAGATTGTCGAGCAAGTTCCGATGGCGACGACTCGCGTTGGATAAGTAGAGTCAACGGGGTGTCACCGCTACCTTGAGTGTCACGGCCTGCGACATGTTCGTGCCGCTGGTGGACGTGGCAATGACGTGGAAGGTGTAGTTTCCGGGAACTGTGTAGCGGATACGCGGATCCCCACCGCTGCCGCACCCGCCTGCAATTGAGAGCAGGCTGATCAGCAACACCAGCAGCGCTGCAAGCCGCTTTCTGCGTAGGAGCAGTACCAGCAGCGCAGGCGTAAGGCACAAGAGTGCCTGCAGCCTTCGCTGTGGTGCAGCAACTGAGCTAAGGTCGACCGCAGTCACGGTGGTAACAGTCGCGGTCGAGTTCTGCGGTGCACCTGCGAGTACGACTGAAGAAGGCACCAGCGAACAGGCAGTGTAGGCCACCGGCGTGTCGGCCGCGCAGGTAAGCGCAACCGTACCGGTGTAGCCGCCGGTCGGCGTTACGGTCAGCGCAAAGTTTGCAGGCAGGCCCGCCTGGACTGTTGTGTTCGCTGCTGCCGCGCCGTTCACAAGCAACGTAAAGCTGCCACTGCCTGGCCCGGGAACAGTACCCGCGCCGACCAGCGATGCGGTCAGGGGCGAGGTGGAGTCCGAACTGTTTAGTGTCAGCGTGCCCGTCTGCACACCGGCCAGATCAGGCGTGAAGGATACAGTAATGGGACATGAGGAGCCGGGCGCGAGGACAGTGCCGCATTCCGTGGCCGTAGTGAAGCCCGGTGTCGCACCAAGGACGATGCGGGTAACGGTTGTACTGCTGGTGTTTCGCAGCGTTGTGGTCAGCGTGCCGGTGCTTCGGATAGCAACGTTGCCGAAATTCAGCGAACCGGGTGTAAGTGAAAGCTGTGGTGGCAGCAGCGTTCCAGAAGCGCTTAGCGCAACGGTCAGCGGCGATGCAGCGTCTGTGCTGCGTACGGTCAGCATTCCGGCAGCCGCGCCTGCGGTGAGCGGACTGAAGGTAATCAGCACATCGCAGGATGAACCTGGGTTAAGATTCGAGCCGCAGTTCCCGCCCGTTATAAAACCACCGCTGGCAGTCGCAACCAGTGAGTTGACCGTGGCCGTGCTGGTGTTGCGGAGCGTTACGGGCAGCGTGCTGCTGCTGCCGACCGCCACGCCACCAAAGCTGAGGGAACCTGGCGTTACCGTAAGTTGAGGCTGCACGTTCGATCCAATGCCGGTGAGCGCAACCGTAAGCGGCGAGATGGACTTGGAGCTTTGCACCGTAACCGTACCTGTAACGGTACCCGCGCCAGCGGGAGAGAACGTCACCAGTACCGGGCAGGTGGAGTAGGCATTCAACGCGGTTCCGCATGCGCTGCTGACAGTAAACCCGCCTGTCGCGGTAAACAGGAGGCCGTCAGCGGAGACCCCGGTCGCATTGGCAAGGGTGAAAGCCAATGTGGCGCTGCTGGCAACGGCCACCCTGCCGAAGTCGAGCGAGGCAGGCGCGGCGGTCAGCGTAGATGTAGATGTGCCATTTCCCAGGACGGCGTTGCCGTTCAGCGGCACGTCAAGAGGCGATGCTGGATCAGTGCTGGTGATAGTCAGCAGGCCAGTCGTAATGCCTGCGGAGAATGGTGTGTACGTCACATTCACGGCGCACGAGGACCCCGGACTGATCGTCGTAATCCCACAGGTGCTGCTGACCGCGAAACCCGCGGTTACGGAAAAGCGAAGGCCGTCGGCGGGGAGTGTGCTGCCGTTGATCAGTGTGAGCGCCTGGGTGGCGGCGCTGCCCAAGGCAACATCGCCGAAGCTGATGGCTGTGGGTGCAACCGCAAGCTGGGGCCGGGTTCCTGTGCCGGAAAGTGCAACGGTAAGCGGCTCTGTAGTTGCGGAGGAGGCAAGAGCCAACGTGCCACGCAGGGTACCTGTGGCGGCTGGCGTGAAAGAAACGCCAAGCGTGCACGATGCACCTGCTGCCAGCGTGGCACCGGCTGGGGGACACGGGTTGCTACCGTTGCCATCTCCGAAGGAGAAACTGGCATCGCCGCTGACAGTGCGCTCGGCAAGGATCACCGGCAGGGATCCGGTGTTGCTTACGGTGACCAGCAACGACGCCGTCCTGCCGACCAGGACACGACTAAAGTTGAGTGACTGTGGTGTCACGGCGATGGACTGAACAGGGCCAGGCGTCTGCGGAGTAACCACTGTGCCAAGCAGGGAGACAAACTCCAGGGAGGCGCTGGAATCGCTTTGAATCTCCAACGCCCCAAGGGCCTGGGCTATGTTCTGAGGCACGTATTGGACGGTGATGTCGCACGATGCACCGGCAACCAGGGTGACGCACGGGCTGCTCGCGCGAAAGCCGTTGGAGGTTATCAGCCCTGCTATGCGGAGGGTTGCAGTACCTGTATTGGCAAGAGTTACTGTTTGCGAGGCGGAGGCGGTGCCCACAGCATCGCTGGTAAAGGTCAGCGAACCCTCTGACGTTGTGAACGCTGCAATGGGCGCGGTGTTGTTCGGTGAGACGACAAAGGCGGGCGTGGCTGATCCTGCAAGATCGACGAACTGCGGTGCGGTCCCGCTGTCACTCTCCACTGTAAGCACGCCGGTGTCGGCTTGCGTCGCGGTCTGCCCGCTGCCGGGTGCGGACTGGAAGAGTGGTGAATAGGTAATCGTGACGGAGCAGCTCTGCCCCGGGGCCAGAGGAGCGCCGCAGTTGGAGGCTGACCGGTAAGGAAATTCCGAACGTATGCGCCGAACTGTCAGTGCTTCCCCTGCAGGGGAACCAACCGGATTTGTAATGGTCAGCGTCCGCGTTGCGGTCTGGCCGGAAGCGATTTGTCCAAAGTCCAAAACGCCGGACGGTGAAATATCTTCAGTGATACCAAGTGAAGAGTTACTGGGTATCCCGTAGCCCTGCAGGTAGCCCAGCGCGGTCTGTGTGGTGCTGCCGTCAAGCGGTGTGCCGCGCAGAAAAACCGTGCCCGTGCTGTCGCCCGCGGTCAGAGGTGTGTACTGAACAGTCAGGTCGCACGCAGCATTCGCGGGAAGTGAAGAGCATGTAGATGCCAGGATGGCGAACTGCCGCGGTGACTCTACCGTTACGGCAAGGGGCTGCGTTGAAAGATTGTTCACGTGCAGGATACGCTGCAACGCGGGCAGCCCTGTGGAGGCTGCGCCGAAGTTCACCGTGACGTGTTCGCCCGGCACAATCTGCAGTCCTGCGGTGTCCGTGGTGTACAGACCGGAGAGCGCCACCGCGTACCGAGTCGTGCTGGGCGCACCTGCAGGCGCGGTTGTTATAGGCAGGACTAGCGTTCCGTTGCTAAGGAAACTTTCCGCCCTGTAGGTCACGTTAAGGTCGCAACTGACACCCGGCGACAAGGACTCGCAGGCGCTGCTTACCGCAAAGTGTGTATCGCTCACGGTCGCGGATCCAACCGTGATTGCAGCGTCCGAGGTATTGGTGATCCGGACGTTCTGCTGCCGTGATGCCGGGCTGGGAACGTTGTCAAAGCGCAGTTCGCCAGGGGTAAAGGAGATACCCGGATCATCCGAACCTGTTCCCGTCAGCGTGGACGTGACTTCTCCAGCCGATGTCGACACGGTAAGCGTGCCACTACGCATACCGCTGAGCGATGGAGTAAACCGCACAGGAACAATGCAGGAAGCACCCGGAGCGATGTTGCCGGACCCGCACCCCGGTGCACCTGTGCTCTCGGCCGTGACGCTGAAGTCGCCTGTAACGGTTGTGCTGTTCGCCGTGATGGAAGATGCCGTTCCATTAGTGAAAAGAAAGTCTGTTGAGACGGAAGAGGAATGCACCGGAAGCGTGCCGAAATCCGGACTGACAGGTGTCAGAATCAAGCCGGTCAGCGGGATGCCGTTGCCGGACACCGCAACTGTTGCGGGCTGACCGCCCCCAGGCGACGTAAGCAATACCGTGCCCGTATGTACGCCGGTGGAGAGTGTCAGGAATTGGACACCCAGGTAGCAGTTCAGGCAGGCTCCGGACATGGTGGATGAGAATGCGCCCGCCGAGGGTTCGCCATGTCCGTAGCCGGTATCTTCCACCAGCAGCACCCTGAAGTTTGTGTCTGAAGAGGCTGCACTCAACGATGCGAAGGACTGCGATACTTTCAGCCACTGCACCGCTGGACTATTTAAAGGATTATCGCCAAAGAACAGCCGGCTGCCGTCCGGTGGCAGGATGGCCGTGCCGGTCCCGCTAAGGGCGACATAGGTAGGAGAGCTGGAGTCCGCAGTCACTGAAAGCAATCCCTGCCTTGTTCCAGCCGCGGCAGGTGTAAAGCTCAGAACGACGGTGCAGCTTACGCCACCACTCAGGATTGCGGGACAGCCTGTGGCGTAGGTGAAGTCGCCGGATGTGGCGAGTGCAAGTGAAAAGGGCAGGGTACCGGCATTGCGGATAGTCACCGCATGCGATTCGCTGGACACCTGTGTGACACCGACTGGCGTCGTGAAGGCGACCGATGTAGGTGAGACACGCAGGTTAGGGTTGCCTGCCGTGCCGCTGGCAGAGGGCTGCGGCAGGGTTTCACCCAGCACCGTCACCTGCAGACCGTCGACGTTGAGCGTCATCGCGTCGCTTGAGGTTGCACTTGTTGCCTGGTACCCAAGCACCATGCGGCATATCGAGCGGGGCTGCAACGTGGCCGCACATTGATCCGTGGCGGTAAAGGCAGGATTGGTGCTGGTAACGCTCCCATGTGCTATCGTCTCGTCGCTGCTGTTTGAGAGGTACAGGTAACGATTGCTGCGAAGGCCGCCTGCGAATTGGCGACCGAAATCAATCGTGTCGGCAGAGAGGGACATCGCTGCCGACTGCAGGTAGCCGGTCAGCAGTACGTCCGACGTGCCGATCTGCCAGCGCGCACTAATGGGTCCGTCATTCGTGCTGCCATTTGCAGCACGCAGCCCAAGTGTCACGGTGCAACTGCCTCCGGGGGCAAGTACCTTTATGCCGCCGGAACCGGAGGGTGTGCAGGTGCTGCCGGTCTCAGTCAGCGTGTAAGTGCTCTGCAAAGTGGATTGATTTTGCGAAGCGAATGTCTGCGTGGCTGTACCAAGGTTCGTGACCGTCAGCGTGCGTGTTACAGCTGCGGAGGCTGCTGTCACGATGCCGAAATCAAGCTCTCGCGGCAACACTGCGATGGTTTTTGCGGCCCGGGACGTGGCTGGCAACTGCGTGGTGTAGGCGGCAGCGTTGGAGGCGCGCACGGTGATGGAACCCGGTCCGGATCCTGACAGGGACAGGCTGCATTCGCCACCCGCCGGCAACGCAGCCGCGCAGCCGCTGTTCAAGGCATAGCCTGAGGCGACGACCTCCACACCGTTTGCCGCCGTTGTACCGAGATTGCGCAGTGTCAGGTTAGGCAGGTCATCGGTGGAGAGTGCAAGCGTGGGAGCGCTTGCATCCGGAGCCAGCTTCGCCAGCAGGCCCGCGCTGCCACTGCAGGCACTGCCATCGCAGTCAGACACAGGTACGGCATCGTGGACAGTGGATGGCAGCGCGGCATTCGGTGCAAAAGCGAACGGCAGGTCGAAGAACTGGGTCTGAAGCAGGTCAGAGCTGAGCGTGGGCGCGACCGAGCCGTTTGCCGCGACCGTACCATCTGGCAGAAGGGCAATGCCGCCTTCCATAACAGGCAGGCTCGCAAAACCACTGTTTGCAACCGGCAGACCGCCAAGGCGAGCTGCCCGGTCCACAATGCCGACACGCGTGACCCGCAGGGCGAAGGCGTTGCCCATGCTTTCCACGGGCAGCACTGGCAACAGTGGCACGCCTGTCGCGTTCTGTAGCGAAGCGAACACCCAGGCACCGCCGTTACTTCCCGGGGTAATCAGTGAGCCGGCGGCGGGTGCCAGCAGCGTTGAAGATAGAACCGAGGAGCCGTCCGCCGCGAGCCGGATCGCAGTCTGGTAAGGCAACAGCGATGCGACGGGTACTTGCACCTGCGTAAGCGGGAAAAGGCCCGGCGCAACATTGCCTGAGAGCAACAGCGACCCCGTTCCGCTCGCATCGAATGCCGCCGAGGCGAGACCGGTACCCGGAACAAAGGTTGAGAATACAAAGCCGTCTCCATCCGGTGTCAGTTCGGTTACAAATCCGGAAACATTGCCGCCGTTTGCCGCACGGAAGGTGGGTACAAGGGCCGCTGTCGTAGGAAAGCCACTGGCCGTGGTAGCGCCGGTAATGTAGGCATTGCCGCTGCTGTTGGATGTTATAGCCGCTGGCGTAGTGTCGCCGTTCGCGCCCGTCAGGTAGGTTGCGTACTGCAGACTTCCGCCAGCCGAACTGAAGCTCTCCACAAAGCCGTTGCTGCCGCTGCTCGGCGCTGGACTTTGCTGAATACCATTCGGCGTGACTGGCAGGGTAGCGGCAAAAATAGAGCCCGTGACCAGTACGGAGTTTGCCGTGGCTGTGATCGATGTAACTGCCAGCGGCTCCCCACCGCAAAAGGTAAGCCACTGCTGCTGCAGCGCAGGCGAGAAGCGCGCCACGAAAGAGTTCGTTCGCACGCCGGCGCGGTCAGGAAATGCAGTACCTGCCGTGCCCGTAACACTGCCAAGCGAGTTCGTGGTGCCGGCAACGTAAATGTTTCCGGCAGGATCAAGGTCAAGCGCGACGCCTGTGTCGCCATTCTGTCCGGTAACGGTCTCGCCCAGCAGCTGCGTCCCCGCGGCGTTAAACTTCAGCAGCCGCACACCGTCCCCTGCGTCGTACAGGGTGTACAGGTTGCCTGCGGAGTCCTGCCGCAAGCCATGAAATGCACCCGCTCTGCCAGAGGATCGAAGGCCAAGCAGCGTAATCTGCTGGGCATGCAGTTGCAGCACTCCGGCAAGTAGCAAAAGAATGACAAAGCTGCGAAGAGTAGGGCGCATGCGTGAATAAATCCGGTCCGGTCTGCGGACTCGATCTATTAACCCACGGAGAAGAGCGAAGAGGTATGTCCCATTCTGCGACGGGTACACAGGAATCAGTGCGAGGAACTGTTGCTCTGTACGGTGATGCCGATAGCTACACGCGGACTGTTCATAGGCTAGCAGCCAAACCCTGTGAAGAAGTCAGCAGTGCGCTGTACCCGCGGACCCTCATCTCGTCGACAAACTGGTCGTGGTCCCGGTAGACAATTGTCTGCATTCCTGCCGCTTCGGCGGCAAGCGTGTTCTCTTCCTTGTCGTCAATGAACAGAATCGTTTTCGCGGGTACGCCCAGGCCTTCTATCGCGACCGTGTAAATCTCCGGTTGCGGTTTGCGCAGCTTGAACGCGTGCGACCAGACGGTGTGATCGAAATTCGCGATCCAGTCGAAGCGCTCACAAATACCTTCCGCCATGGCATCCGGCATGTTGGACAGGATACCTGTGCGAAAGCCCGCAGCGTGCAGTTCCGCCACCCATGCCAGCATGGGCTGGTTCATATCTGTCCAAAGATCCACGTCGGCTGCTTTCAGTGACTGCTGCTCCGCAGGGGTAAGTGCCCGCCGGGCCACACGCTCCCAGTACACATTGCCCGTGTAAAGGCCCGCGTCGTAATCGTCGCGCAGCGCCCAATATCCTGTACCGAGATCTTCATCCGTCAGTCCGCTGATCTGCTGCATGCGATTCCATGCAGCCGGATTTGGAGCCAGTGTCAGCACCTTGCCGAAGTCAAATAGCACCGCTTCGATGGTTGGCATGCGGAAATTGTAACTGGAGGCGTGGTTGCATCCTGGAATTGCAGTGTGCGAACTGTGCCTCCTCCTCGGCAGGCATACAAGAAACCTGGGTAGCATGGGACATGCATTTTGCTGCACGGACTGAATTTGGGCCGGATGAATCTGAATACAGCCAGGCGTTTCAGCAGAGAAGCGTGGCAGGCGGTCTGATGGACCTGACCTCCTCCAATCCGACCAGCTGCGGCCTCGACATGCCTCCAGCTTTACTGCCTCCGCTGATGCATGAAGCGTCATTGCACTACGATCCGGATCCACTCGGCATACGCAGGGCACGGGAGGCAGTAGCGCAGATGTACCGTGACCGCCAGGACGCAGACGTCGCGCCGGAAAACGTATTGCTGACCGCCAGCACCAGCGAAGCCTACAGCTACCTTCTGCGGCTGTTCTGTGAGCCGGGCGATGCCATCCTGGTGCCGTCGCCGAGCTACCCGCTGTTCGACCTTCTGGCACGCCTGCACGATGTGGAAGTGCTCACCTACCCTCTCGTCTACCACGATGGGTGGCAGATTGATCCGGCGTCGTTTCGAGCGGCGTTCACCTCGCGTGTGAAAGCCATTGTCGCTATCCACCCAAACAATCCGACAGGGCATTACTGCAGCGCGTCTGACCGGCAACTCCTTAGACGCTGCGCGAACGAGCGCGACCTGCCCCTGATTGTCGACGAGGTGTTCCTCGAACATCCAGTGGAGAGCGGCATGGCTGCAAGCTTTGCGGCGAGGGAGCAGGAGATGAGTGATGAACCTGTGCTCACCTTTGTGCTTGGCGGCCTTAGCAAGCTGCTCTGCCTGCCACAGATGAAGCTAGCCTGGACGGTCGTAAGTGGTTCTCCGCCTGATGTTCACGATGCCATGCAGCGTCTCGCAATCATTGCAGACACCTTCCTGTCGATTGCTACGCCACCACAGCTCGCGTTGCCTGCATGGCTGCTACAAGGTGAAGCTATTCGACAACAGGTATCCCGGCGGGTGCATGCCAACCTGTCCTGGCTGGATACCATGCTGAAAGGCACCGCAATCAGCAGGTTGAGGGTCGATGGCGGCTGGGCTGTCGTGCTCCGCGTGCCGGCAAACGAGCGCGACACCGATGCCGCCATCCGCCTGCTGCTTGAGCATGGCATCGCCCTGCATCCTGGCTCGTTTTATGGCTTTGCAGCGCGTGGATGGTTTGTCGCATCGCTGATCACGCGGGAACAGACGTTTCAGCAAGGTGTCTCAAGGCTGATCGAAGCAGTGTAGCTTTGCCGGGTTCTGCATGAATGCAATCAAAACCGGAAATTTGTAAAAACACTGATTTGACGGTTGGCGGCGGTGCTCTCCGATTGCTCAGTGTTGAGGGTAAGGCTGCGGCCGAAGAAGGGTGAGCTCAGCTGTCCGATTGGTCTTCCGGGATTGACGTTGTTGAGAACGTTTTGCGCAAAGACCGAGAAGTTAACCTGGTAGGGACGTTCTGGCCTGTCAGGATGAGAATCGGGTTTGCTGCCGGGTGCAGGTGGCGCGGGTGTAGGAAGCTTGCCGAACCCGAAGCCTTTGCCCAGGCGCATGTTCAGCGTAAACAGGCCGGGGGCGCGACCGTAATTGATAGGAACAATGCGTTGTCCGGTGACAGGTGCTGTGTCGAAATTTCCATAGGCGGTGCGAACAACCGAAGCCCGGGTGAGATCCGTTGCAAAGGCAGGACGGTCGTTATAGATACTGTCGCCATTCACGTCTGTTCCGGTGCTGATGTTGAAGCGGGAAGCGGTGTGCGCGGAAAGAAACATGCCGGTGTTAAAGCCGCGCCCGATGTCCCACCAGGCACCGGTCGATAGACGGCTGCGGGCGACGTCAGCGGGTCGGCCGTAGTCGGCGTGAACGTCATAGGAGTTTGAGACGAAGTTGCTGGCGCCTGAAGTGTCCGATTGCTGAAAGCGCAAGCCATAGGATGTCCACGAGCCAGCGTGCTTACCAATTTGGATGTAAGCGTTGGCCCACACAGAGTTGATGACGGTATGGCCCAGTGAAGCATACTCATATACGTTCTGCGTGCCACCGAGAGGACGAACACCGTTGACCGGGGAATTCGCATTACGCGACAGGAACAGGTGAGAGCCTTGCAGGTGGTTGTAGGTGACACTGATGTTGCCTCGCTGGCCCATGTTGCGCGCAGCGGTAATCCCCTCGGAGACGTAATACTCCGAACGCAAGTTCGGCGCGACCCGGTAGACGGTGGGCTGAACGCTGTTGAGGTTGGCAGGGGCTGGCACCGCCGGGTAAAAATCAGGATTCTGAATGTAATACGAGCTTTGCGTAATCCCGTTCTGGCGAGCGGCGGTAAGGATGTTCGTGGCGGCGAAGCGGTCATAGAAAAGACCGAAGCCTCCGCGCAACGTGAAAAGCGGCGACTTGCGCTTGCTGGTGGTGATATCCCAACTGAAGCCAAGGCGCGGTGCAGGATCTGTGCCGTCCGGTATGGCGGATTGTGTCTCGTAGCGCAGGCCGGGGATGAGGCTGAAGTGAGGTCGGATTTTCCACTCATCTTCGATGTAGAGGCCAAGGTCACCGGTGAGGATGTTGGCGGAGGGTGAGCCCGCAGTCAGGTTGAACTGCGAAGCTCCGCCACCGGCAGCGCGAATCTGTGCCGGGGTCTGGCTGGCGGCCTGGCCACGTAGGGTGATCTGGTAGGCAGCAAGAGTAGGGAAGATGTACTGGCCGTTATAGTTGGCGGTTGAAAGATTGCTATCGCGAGTGAGGCGGTAACGCGCTCCAGCCCGGATGAAATGTTTGCCGCGATCTATGCTGACGTATTCCTGCAATTCGTACCTGTCCTGCTTGTCCTGCGAAGCCTGGGACGGACTACCGCCACCATTGAACGAGCCCTGCACGATGAGGGTGGGAGCGGTGCTCACCGGGCTTTGCGTCATACGTGTCCGAAGGTACTGAAAGCGTGTTTCACCGACAATCCGAGGACTAAAGATCGTAGTATTGCCAATCTGGAGGGTATTGGTTTTAGTGTCGGTGTTGATGCCCTGTGACGAGAGCACGAGCTGCCCGACACCGCTGTTGGACTGGTGAGTATCAGCGAACTCGTACCGGCCGGTGAAGGTGTTGTTGGTTGTAAGCTGACGGTCAATGCGGAAATTGACAGAGTTGGTAACCAGCGGGTTCGAGATAGCCTGGGCGAAGGGCGCTGCAGCAAAGCTGCTATCGAGCGTAACAGCGTTAACGGCAGCGTTGTTCTCGAAGTCGTTGCGGTTTCCCCCGGCAAAGAAGCTGGTCTTCTTACCGAGTGGACCGTTGATATTTCCATCGATAAAGACCGTGTGGTAACCCGGCTGTGCGGTAATGTAGGGGCTGCGGGCGTTGAATGGGTTTGCATTGCCGACCGCGAAAAGGTTGCCGTGGAGCTTGTCCGAGCCGGGCTTGGTAAAGATGTCGATCACCGAGTTGCCGCGTTGGTCGAACTGGGCTGAGTAGCCATTCTGGTTGATGCGGACTTCGCGAATACTGTCCTTCGGTGGAAAGCGACCGCCGGTAAAGCCGTCGATGCGAAACTGTGGCTGCTCATCGCCTCCGCCGACGAGGGATTGCAACTGCTGCTGAAAGGTGGAGGGGTCATCGGAAAGGGTGCTGAGTGTCTTGCCCTTGAGAACTAGTGCCTCACCGTTGTCGGTGGAATCTACCAGGTCCTCGGATCGAACGTCGACCTGGTCCGCACCGGCAGCGACACTCAGCCGGAACACAAGGCTGAGCGGGGCTGCATTGTCGGCGAGGACGATCGATTGTTGCAAAGTGCTGAAGCCTGGCGCCTCGGATTGTAGAAGGTAGCTGCCGGCTGGGAGCGCGATGTTTACATGACCAGTCGCGTCGGTCCTAACATTCCACACGGGAGCACCGGTGTTGTCTGCGTTGAAAATGCGCACGGGGGCATTTGCAATGGCGGCGCCACTGGGATCAGTTAACAGCACAGAAACGCCGGGGCGTGCGGGTTGCTGCTGTGCGGAAGCGGCGAGGCAGAATATGGAGCTTACCGTTGCAAACGCTTGAAGCGCAGAGCGTATGGTGCAAGACTTCAAGACGTTCCCCTGAACATTTGTGATGGGCTGCAGCTTCGACGGATGGGCTTGGAAATAAGAAGCGTCCACAACACTTCTTTCTATACTTCTTAACTGACGGAACAGCGAAACGTATTCTGCTGTCGAGCAGAGGCCAGTCTGTTGCATGTGGAACGCAGGACTGGAACTATACCGGTTTTTGCTTACTACCATCTAGGTGCTCAGGCCGAGTGTTTGGACTTCCTCGGTGAGTTCGTCCAGAAATGGATCGTCGAACGCTGAGTGAGATGGCAGACCACGAAGCCAACGCAAAAGAATGTGGATCCCTGCCGTAGCGCTGCAGATTGTCGTAGCATGCCAGGCACTGTGCCCTGCCCAACGCTCCAGGGCCACCATGAGCAGCACCAGCACTGGCACCCCAAAAACGTACAGCGCGAGCGTCATGGGCAGGCTGCTGCGACCAGGGAGCAGGGGACGCGTGAAGGGCACATGAGCTTCAAGAAAGAAGAAGAAATCGATGAGCAACACTGCACAACAAGTGCCATAGATTGCCTGTAAAAAGAGGACGCTTCCGCGCCAGCGGCACGCTGTCAGTGCCATCATGATCAGAACTATTACGGCACAGCATGCAGTGAAGACAAAGAGCTTTGTTGTAGAGATGACGCGTTGTGTCTGAAGACCAGCTAGGCGGAAAATCCACCTCGCACCCAGGTCAGCAGGCAGCAGAAAAGCCGTTCGCAGTCCAGCAACTGTCCAAAATAGCAGCAGAGGCAGCACTGCCCGGACTCCCGTGGGGGACAGTGCCAGGCGCACCATCCCATCACCTAATTCGATCCGCACAGCGAGGGTAAGACTCAGAGCGAGACCCGCACCGGCATAGGCGGCCAATCCCACGTGGCAACGACTTAATCGCGTTAGCGTCTGTTTCATAAAGTGGAACACGGCCCGCGCGTCCGGCTTCTGTAACACCATACGGTGTAGGAATGCTTCCCAGATACGCCCATCACGCAGTCGCGCGCTGTGTGTGCCCTCAAGAGCCATGCGCCGGCGCCTCGCCCACGCTGCCGGGTACAACATCACCACCAAGGCCAATAGCACAGGCAGGCACATCCAGGCCTGCCGCGCGAGCGTGTGCGTTAGTGCGGACGAAGTTTTCCCTCCCATGCCGCTTTCATAGACGGAAAGGAACCAAACGGGTGGGATCCAGCGCGCCATTGCTTCGCCGTTTGAGAGCAGCGTTGGCAAGGCCTCCATGACTGTCCCTACTCTTAGGAACAGCGCAACGAATGCAGTGATCAAGGCCGTCTGCACAACCGGTACAACAAAGCGAAACCATCGCTCGGGGACCAGAATGATGACTAAAGCTTCAAGCGAAAGGACGGCTAATGCTGAAGCGGTGCCCGCGCTGAAGACAGCTGCAGTATGAGCAGCCATCGCTATTGGCAACCGAAGCCCGGCAAGCACGGGTACCAAGAGTGTGCCAAAGATGTTAGCGGCGAAGAGGAATAGCGAAAGAAACACCGCCACGGCGCGCAGCTTAGCGGCAAAAATGCTGCGGCCTTGTAGTGGCATCGGCAAGAGCACCAGAAAGTCGAGCCGCTCCGGAAACAGCTGCTCCCAGCGAACTGTCGTAACGCAGCCCATGGCGCAGAATGCGTAGAGAACAAAAACATAATGGACACCCGCAGCCGCCCAGGGCCTTAGTTCGTGTGCAAGCGTCACAATCCAGAAGGCTGCCATGAGCATGGGCGTAGCGATCGCCGCCAAGGCGCGGACGATGGGCATCTCCGCTGACGTCGAGTCATCGCCATGGAAGAACTGCCGGAGGAAATGCCCTGCCAGAGCCGTTTGGGGTGTGACGTCTTTCGGCTGCAACAGATGACGCAGGAGGCGTTGCATCCAGCTTGGATTAGACATTCGCACCCCGCATCACATCGACCAGTAGCTCGGCGAGGCCACCCGTGTCTGTCTGTTGCACCATTTGGGCGAAGACGCCTTCCAGTGTCGGTTGTGATGTCATTTGCGTCAACTCATGCGGCGAGGCATCGGCAATGACCTTGCCGCGGGCAAGGATGATTACGCGATCGCACACCTGCTCAACCACTTCCAGTACGTGCGAGATGTAAAGTACCGCCTTGCCCTCACGCCTAAGGGCCACCAGCAGGTCCTTGAAGAGCCGGGCCGTGACCGCGTCAAGGCCGCTCAACGGTTCGTCAAAGACAATAAGATCAGGATCGTGCAGAAGGGCCGCACTCAGCAGTACCCGCTGCTTCATGCCTTTGCTGTAGTCGCTAATCGGCCCCTCAACAGCTGCTTTGAGCCCAAAGATATCCAGGAGTGCTCGTGCCTTCCGGTCGATCACCCTTTCAGGCATCGCACGCAGGCGGCCTACAAGTTGCAGGTACTCCAGCCCGCTCAGGTGGGTGTACACCTGAGCTTCTTCCGGCACATAGCCAAGCCTTGCACGGTATGCAGGCAGGTTTTCGTAGATGCTTCGCCGTCGGAAAAGAATCTGACCGTGGGTTGGCTCCAACATGCCGGTAATCATCTTCACGGTCGTTGATTTGCCTGCGCCGTTCGGCCCCAGGTATCCAAGCACCTCACCCGCCTCCAGCCGTAGGCTAATGTCGTCCACTGCGGGAATCCCGCGATACCGTTTGGTTACGTGTCTCAATTCCAGCATCTGCAACCCCTATGTAGCATTCTTCTTACACTTGACATGCGACCGGAGTCAAGTAGAGAACTACATAGCAAACAAGCGAGGTCTTCGCCGTGTCCGAACCTGTCCGTCTGTCCCACACTGCCGCGCTCATGCTCAAAACGCTGAAAGAGGGTTACAGCTACGGCTTTGACATCATGGAAATTACTGGGCTACCCAGCGGGACGGTGTATCCCGCTCTCCGTCGCATGGAAAACGATGGGCTGATTGAGGGCGCATGGGAAGATGAACAAAAAGCGCTGAGGGACGAGCGACCACCTCGCAGGTATTACAAAGTTACTGGTGCAGGTCGGCTGGCGTTAACGGTTGCAGAAAAGAAGTATCCTCTCATTGCGCGGTTCGCGCGGCCAAAAGCGGTCAAGGCATGACTCCGCATAAGCGCTTGCAAACTATGCATCGCAGTATCTGCCGAGCCTCGTTGCTTGTTCCAAGGGCACGACGTGAAGCCTGGATGGCAGAGTGGGTTGGGGAGCTTAGTTTCGCCTTTGCCGAAGATCCAATCACGGCATCTGTTCTTTCGCAGGGTCTGCTGCCTGATGCTGTTGCGATGCGCAAACTTGATCTCTGTCATCGCTACGCAGTGATCGATTGGCGGGCGCCGAATCTCTGTTTGCAGATGCTTGGGTGCGGCTTCATACTGCTGCTGGTACTCAGTATGGCTCAGTCACAGCTTCGACATCTTGTGTTCTCCAGGTGGGGCCATGGCGCGTTCACCTGCTTCGTTGTGCTTGCTGTGCTTTCTTTGCCGTCAACGGTGGTGACCTCACGTTACGGCGCGTACGAAGCCTACTCTGGAGATGCTGCCACCATGGTTCAGCGCTGGGCACGCTGGCGTTTTCTGGTCGCAAAGCTCATCTTGTCGGTCCTTTCCTGCTACTTGCTCGCCGTGCAGGTAACGAGCCTTTTCCAGCACTTGCTGGGCGCGCAAGCTGACTGGCTGCTCATTGCTTGCGGGCTCATTTTTAACGTCGTCGTCGTGAGTTGGGTGTTCACCGACCAACGGCAGCGCTGCCCAACCTGCATGCGAGCACTTCGCGGATCGGCGCGTATGGGACCACCCTCATGGAGCCTGCTGGATTCCAACGCGACTGAAGAAATGTGCGACCGCGGTCACGGTCTTCTCCACCAGCCCGAATGGCAAACAAGCTGGTTCGAGAACGCACGCTGGTTACAGCTTGATAGCACCTGGCGCGAGCTGTTCCGGCCCTGAGTTTCCGACAAGTACGCGGAGCGTTGTTGTTGGACGGACACGGCTCACGTCCTCTAAAGCCGCGAGGAACCGCTGCTGTTTTCCTTTCGCAGTTGCATGCTGTCCTGCAGGTAGACTAAAGACTTGCCCACTGTCTGCAGATGCGTACTTAAAGCACGTTGCGCGCTGCACCCAACCACGCCAAACCGCAACGGAATGCTTTGGGAAGCGCGGTGTAAGTCCGCCACTGCCCCGCAACTGTAAGCGTGTTCTCCTAAATAAACAGGAGAAGCTGTTATCTCTAAAGATGGTTTCGTCACTGCGCAAGCGGGAAGGCGAACTCTGCAGGCATGAGATGCAGTAAAACACGTAAGTCAGGAGACCGATTCCGCTGCCGGCATCCAGCCACGCCCCGAGGGGGAGCGTAGGGAGACAAGTATGAATCGCATCGCCATCAAGCGAGGCACAGCCGCACGCACGTGTGTGCAGTCTGTCGCCTCTATTCTAATCGCAACGTCATCCATTGCCGCACATGCCGTCGTTGTCCGTGGAAATGTACGCGACACGCTTGGCCGTGGCATTCCCTCGACCCGCGTGCAACTGATCAAGGGAACCGAGGTGATCGCATCCACCACCACCAACCCTGACGGCAGTTACGAGATACGCTCCACGGAGACTGGCCGCTTTCTGCTGTTGGCAAGCGCCGCGTCCTTTGCGGTGCAGGTCAGCGAACCGTTCTATGGTCGGCAACTCGACCTTGTCTCACGCGATTTGTCACTGACCATCTCGCCCGTTCGTGAAGAAGTCACGGTAACTGCCACAGGCCTGCCGACGCCGGTGCAGCAGGTCAGCGCCAGTGTCAACTTGGTGCCTGACCAGGCCCTGCAGACACGTGTCGGTCTCGTGGCGGAGTTACGCCTACAGCCGGGCGTTTCGCTGGTTTCGACAGGCCAGTATGGCGCGGCCACTTCGCTGTTTGTGCGTGGCGGCAACTCTGACGCAAACAAGGTGCTGATTGATGAGGTGCCCGCGAACGATGTAGGCGGCACCTTTGATTTCGGCACGGTGTCGTCTACTGCAATACGTGCATTGGAGACACATCGCGGACCGGATAGCCTGCTGTATGGCACGGATGCGCGTGCGGGCGTGGTGCGGTTAGAGACGCCGCGTGGCACTTCGATCCGGCCCATCCTCACTTACTCCGGTGATGCGGGAAACCTGCACACGTGGCGCAATGAGGCGACGCTCTCCGGCACGTACAGCAAGGTGGATTACTTCACGGCTTTCTCCCGATTTGACAGCTCCAATGCTCTCCCGAACGCTCGCTACCATGCGTCTACAGCGGCGGCGAACCTTGGCTACAGCCTGTCTGGCAGCACCAGCCTGCGCGGCACGGTAAGGCATGCGGTATCGGCTGAGGGCCTGCCGGGGCCATATGATTTTCAGGGCCTCACGCTGCTTGGCAAGCAGGGCGACCAGGATACCTATCTCTCCGGCGTGGTCGATGACACCCGTTCGAGCGGCTGGCACAACGCCTTCCGCTATATTGGCGCACGCAAGCGCGAACAGTCGCAACAACTGGCAGCCAGCGGCACGCCAGATGGCTTTGGTGAATACCTCGGCAACACCGTCACCATTCGTGGGGCTAATGGAACCGCTGCATCGGGCCGCGCAATCGTCTTGTACGACGCGCCTTTTCCCACGCGGTACGAACTTGTTTCAAACCGCGATGGGTTGGATTACCGCAGCGACTACCACTTCAGCAATCACCTTGCAGTGCTGGGCGGATTCCGTTTTCAGGATGAACGCGGATCCTATCGCTACCCGCTGTACGCGACCAATCAGCAGGTGGGCCGCAGCAATTTTGATTACACGCTGCAGTTCAGCGGCGACATTCGTAATCGCATCTTCTACTCAGTGGGGGGCGCGGTGCAGCGGAACTCGCTGTACGGCACGCAGGGCCAGCCGCAGCTGGGGCTCGCTTACTACGCGGTGCGGCCAGGCGCACGGTGGTTCCATGGCACGCGCGTGCGTTTCCAGTTTGCCAAGGGTGTGCAGGAGCCGAATCTCACAACGCAGCTTTCGTCCCTTTACAATTCGCTGCTGGGTATTAGAGATACAGCTTCGATCGCCAGGTTCGGGGTCAGCCCCATTGGCGCGCAGCGCAGCCGCACGTATGAGGGCGGTGTCGATCAAAACCTTTACAGCGATCGCGCTACCCTGCATTTTAACTACTTCCACAACGTTTTCGGCAACGGCATCGAGTACGTATCCACGCCGCTGTACAACCAGTACTTCAACCAGTCTCTGCCCAATGCGCTGTACGGCTTTTACCTAAACTCGCTGACAACGCAGGCGCAAGGCGTCGAGGCAGAGGTACAGTACCAGATCCGGCCGCGCCTTTTTGTCCATGCGGGTTACACCTACCTGGACTCGATGACGCTGCGGTCGTTTTCGACGGACGCCTTGAATGCTCTTGGCGGTAAGGCTACTTTCAATCCGAAATACCCGGGGATTGCAATTGGAGTCAGTTCGCCTCTGGTGGGCCAGCGGCCGTTCCGTCGTGCGCCGCAGACCGGATACTTCGTCGTGCAGTACACGGCAACTAAGTGGAATGCCGCTCTAAAGGGTGCCATGTCATCGAAATCAGATGACTCGACGTTCATCAGCACCTTTTCAAACGCTGCCTTCGACAATTCGCTGCTGCTGCCGAATCGTAATCTTGCGTATGGCTTCGCCAAGCTGGACGCGAATGTCACGTACCAACTGAGCCCGTCGATTGCGGTCTTTACGCAGGCTGAGAACCTGCTGAACCAGCAGCGCACGGGAGCATTTGGTTATCAGGGACTGCCATTCACTGTGCGTGCGGGTATCAAAGTGCGTTTCCCCCAAGAATAGGTCAAACAGCCGGTTCATTCGCGGGTACCTGGGGAAAGGTGAATGAACCGGTACAGCCTGATGAAAAGACAAGCGAAATGTCGCTTGAGGTGCACGAGCGTGCGCCCTCCGTTAGCGTCCTACTCTCAGCCGCGCAGTAAAGGCCAGGAGGTAGTACATGTCCACACGTGCTTTTGCACCACTTATGCTTTTAGTAGCCATGTTTCAGGTTGCGTCTCTACATGCATCGGCCCAGGACGAAGGCCCATCCGCGGTACGAGTCATTGTGCGTGCAGAGTTGAAGCGTGATGCCGCAACTCCTGTCGCACTGAAGGCTTCCGATCTGAGCGTCGAATTTGATGGAAAAGCAGCCGACGTGACTCGTGTGCAGCCGTTGAGCCGTTCCGCCGGGTCACCAATTGAGGTGGCACTGCTGATTGATGACGGTCTCCGTGGCAACTTCGGCACGCAGCTGCGGGACGTGGAGCAGTTTGTGCAGACCACTGCAGGGCCGCAGGTCTCGGTCGGTGTCGGCTACATGCGCAACGGACGTGCGGAATTCCCCGCTGGTTTCAGCACAGAGCCGGAGCAGGCTGTCAAGGCGATCCGCCTGCCCATCTCTGCCGCGGGTATTTCCGGCAGCCCGTACTTTTGCCTCCAGGATCTGGTAAAGCACTGGCCCACGAATACCAATGCTGCACACGTGGTGCTGATGATTACTAACGGCATCGATTATTACAATGGATCTGTCAGCCCGCTGAACCAGAACAGCCCTTACGTGCAGTCTGCTTTCGCCGACGCGCAGCGTGCCGGTGTACCGGTGTACTCAATCTACTACGGCCGTCGCGACATCAACGCAAACCTCCCGAGCTTCAGCGGGCAGAGTTATCTTGGTCAGGTAGCTGAAGAGACCGGTGGCAAACTATTTAATAGTGGACAGATCAATCCGCCGTCTCTATCGCCTTATTTCAAAGAGTTCAACACAGCTTTGAGTGAGAGTTACCTGGTAAGTTTTATGACAGGTAGCCATAAATTGGAACGGCTAAAGGTAAGCACGCAAGTAAATGGGCTGAAGCTATATACGCAAAAGGCTGCTAGCAGTTCGAGCTACCGGTAAGTGCACCACGAGACTTACTTCGCGGCTACAGCCAAGCAGCCACGATCTACAAAGTTGACGCTGGCACATACCCCGAAATGAGGCATGGGTTCAATCAAGTAATCAGCCTTGCAACCGAAGAACATCTTGTCACTTTGGTTGTCATACCAAGCTAAGTGTTTGCTTTGTATGACTACCATCGGCTAAGCGAAAAAGAAGCCACAAGACAATGCCTTTCTTACTGGCTGTTTAAACTCTAATGAAGGCCGTCCTGCACCTGCGAACGCTCTGAAGGTTTTGGTTGGAGAGAACGACCGCATGCTTGGCTTTACTGCTGATTCGCCACGTTACTGGCTGTATTAATTTCTTTGACACCGCCAGCATGTACTCAAACGGGAAGGAGATTCTAGGCAGGGCGTTGAAGAACTTTATAAAACGCGACAGCGTCGTCTTTGGGCGTCACCGCCGCACACGACAAATCCAACGCAGTCGGTTTGTCACGGAAGGCAATCATGACGAAGATTGCTGGCAGCCTGCGGCGGTTTGGGACCGACTGTGTTGATCTCTACCAGATGAACCGTCGCGATCATGCCGGGCGCGAGGACGAAGAGCCATGTTGGCTTGTGCAGTGGAGGCAACGCTCGAGTTCAGGATGTCAGCCGCCTGACTTGGATCAGCGACTGGAGCGAAGGCGCAGAAAGCTATCAACCTGTATGACTTGGATAATGGAATGCGTCGGACGCACTAGATCGCTTGTCGCTCACGGTGCACTGTCAGGCACGTAGTGTAACGATCCCTTTCCTTCACAACCGCCCGCTTCACGAGGCTACGTGAGCTTGTGTGAACTCTTCGTTCTTTATCTGAGGCGTCTCCAGGAAATTTTCTCGAATGAAGCTTAGGTTACCGCTGTGATTGGCGCCGCGGTGCGTCAATTGCTTGGAGTATGAGATTGATTCCGGTAAGAAAATCTGTTTGATCGTCGTGAACGCGCAACTGCCCGGCGACGCTGTGCACAAACGGGTATTCTTCCGGATCAAGTTGCGACCACGCATTCGAAACCGCCTCAAGGAAGTCTCCTCTGTCGAGCCCTATCTTCCGGGCAAGCTGGCAGTTGGCCGCGTTCTGCCCACCGACGCCGAGGATGTAGCTCACCAACGCGGATACCGTTGCCCATTGTTCTTTACGCGGCACGCCAAGCGTTCGAAGTTGCTGGCCTATGCGTTCGAAGATGCGCACCAGCGGCGAATGTAAGTCGGCTCGCATCAGCGCAGAGCCGACCCATGGATGCTCATAGATAACGTCGAACATGCTTAACGCAAGGGCGCGGATGGTTGCCTTCGGCGTTGCGCCAGCAACGCACGGCGCTATAGCGTCAGCTATGACCGCATCGCAAGCAGCGATCAGCAAATCATTCTTGTTTGCGATGTGCCAATAAATGGCACCCGGGCCGGTGGCTAGTTGTTCGGATAAGCCCCGAAAAGTCAAACCTTCCTCTCCGTTGCTGTCCAGAAGTTTGATGGACGCTTCGATAATGCGCTCGCGTGTGAGCGATCTTCCCCTTCGTTGGCTCACAAGTGCGTTCCTGAACATGGCATATCTTGACACGAAATGGAACATCATTCCATCATTGTGGAATGGTGTTCCACCAGCAGGCGTTCAGGTCGCACGCCACGGGCAAAAGAGGAATCAGTATGAATACTCCAGTCACGATCATTGGTGCCGGTCTCGGCGGCCTTACCCTCGCCCGAGTTCTCCACGTTTACGGTATCGCAGCGACGGTATACGAAGCGGAGGCTTCCGCTAGTGCGCGGGCACAGGGTGGCATGCTCGATATTCACGAAAACAACGGGCAGATGGCTCTTAAGGCCGCAGGGCTTTACAAAGAGTTTCTTGGGCTTATTCATCCCGGCGGTCAGCAATCGCGCGTGCTCGATAAACAAGGCAATGTCCTGCTGGATGATCCGGACGACGGAACCGGCGGGCGTCCCGAGGTGACACGAGGAGAACTTCGTCGGATTCTGCTTGAATCCCTGCCTGCTGAAACAGTCCGATGGGGACACAAACTTATAGAGGTAAATTCACGCAGCGGAGGGCGGCACGCGTTGACCTTTGCCGACGGCTCAACTGTGACAACTGACCTGCTCATTGGTGCCGATGGCGCCTGGTCGAGAGTTCGTCCACTTCTTTCCGGAGCGAAGCCGACCTATGTTGGTACCACATACATAGAAACATATTTATTTGACTGCGACGCCCGTCACCCGGCCGCGGCGAAAGCGGTAGGCGGTGGCTCGCTGTTCGCAGTTGCGCCGGAAAGAGCTTTTCAGGCGCATCGAGAGCCCAAGGATGTGCTGCACGCGTATGTCGTGTTGAACAAGCCGGAGGACTGGATTGCCGGCATCAACTTTTCCAACCCCTCGTCTGCCCTGTCCCGAGTCGCCGAAGAGTTCGGTGGCTGGGCTCCAGAGTTGACTGCGCTCCTCACGGAAGCTGATACAAAGCCTGTGGTACGTCCCATCTACTCGCTTCCCGCTGAGCACAAGTGGGACCGCGTACCGGGCGTGACACTGATAGGCGATGCCGCGCATGTCATGCCGCCGTCCGGCGAAGGAGCCAACCTCGCGATGTATGACGGGGCAGAACTCGGTAAAGCAATTGCCGCCAACCCCGGTGACCTAGAAGCGGCGCTCCTCTCCTACGAGAATGACCTTTTTCCGCGCAGCGCGTCCGAAGCTGCGGCCGCAGAAGCCATCTTTGAAGTGCTCTACGGTGACCACGCGCCTCAGAGTCTGCTTGATTTTTTCTCTGGCCACCAGGTCCAAAGTAGTCGACCTGCAGCCGAGTGCCGGTAAACCTCGTCAAGGAACCGATAGAACCGTTTGCTTGAAGACGCTTGCGTAATTGAAGACCGCTATCGGGCTGCCAATATCTTTGGGCGCGCGCGTACTTCTATACGAGCATGGAACGTTGGAGGAAGACACCATCCGCGCTACACCGAGAATGAGCAAGGGGACGAGCCTGGCGAAAACTTCAAGATCATTGCGCCCACAGAGTCTTGAGTCGGCTTCCAGCTGGACCCTCTCTCAGGCGGGCTTGGCCGAGATTGAGCGCCACGCCTGGATCACAAACTTTCAGAATGGAGGCCGGTCAAGCAACCTTCCGGTGATCTGGGTTCGAATCCGTACCAAGGATAGGATCGCGTCTGTCTCATCCCTGACATGACGAGGCCGCGATTAACACGGCAGGTTCCGGCAGTCGCTTACCAATAGCGTGAGTTGGGCTGCGAATATTGCCGCCTTAACAGTTAGTAGTCAATATCCTTCACCGTTGCTCATCAGTGGATGACAATGCTAGAGAACCGTGCTCCCACGGAGAAAACGAGCAAGGAGATGGAGAAGAATTCATCAGTCAGCAAGATGGGAACGGCCATGGTTACGAGATTTAGTCTACTGCAGCCACCAAGTTCCATTCGGAATCGAGATCACGCGATGGGAGAGTTCTTACGTCGGCAAGGAGCTCGCTTTATTGATAAACCGTGCAAAGCTGCGTAGAACGGAATCGTAATTACATTCTGGCTGACGATGCTGTCGAAGACGTCCTCCCCTGGAGCGGGCGGTCTACTCGAAGCTGGCGCTATTATCTTGCAGCATAGTCAGTTTGCAATTCACTCAGCGATAGGAAATGCGGCATCTTGCTCATCATCAGCACTTCGTCTCGGCTCCCGTTTGAGAGACCTGCCGCTGCGGCAGACGGAAAGCTCTCGATCTTCGCTGCCGGATCTAACGAGTGCTTGAACAGTGTGGATGTTTGTTGGAGGCTCTCGGGAAACGAGTCTTACCTATCGGACCGGATCCCGCAATGGCAGTCGCCACCAGACTTGCTATCAATCTAAGCATCGCAGCGATGATTCAGTCGATGAGTGAAGCAATGAAAGCGGTGGAACTCCGTGGAGTCTGTCCCGGCGACTTAGAAATGTTCTGCGGCAAATAAGCTTTGGGGGAAGCGATCGTAAACACGTATGGTCAGTTGATCGTCGATCGTCCTTTGCACGGGCCTCCTTCCAATTCGTCTTGCGCGTAAGGACGTCGGGCTCGCATTGAGAGCGAGTGAGCCTGAGCACGACCTTTTGATAGGTGCGCACTGGCAAATAGGTTGGATCGCCTCAGAACTAAGAAGGGGACAACGGCAGAGATCGTAATCTGATGAGCGCTCTCTTCACACGCGATGCGCTACAAGTGGACGAGTAAAAGTTCGATGAAGCTCGTGCACTAGAGTGCGAAGAGAGAGAGCGTGCCGGACACTCTCGAAGTTTGGGAAGTCCAACTGTTGATAAGCAAGCTCGGTGTGCGTGAGCGCACCTTAGCGCTGCTCGATGCGGCAACGGGTCTCAGGGTGAGTGAACTCTTGGCGCTGCGTTGGAGGGATGTTGACTTCGAGAACTTGGAAGTCAATGTTGTCGCTCGATCTGGCACCAGGTCATCAGCGAATGCAAGACGAAGCGTCTGCAAAGCCTGTGCCGCTCGATACGTACATGGCGGAAGACCTGTTGCAGTGGCGTCGGCAAAAGCGATTACGTCTGCTGGATGATTACGTCTTTGCCAGTGAGACCATGCGGGCAAGCAGCCCTTCAGGCCTGACAACCTTCATGAAGCGCCATATACGCCCGGTCGCGAGAGCTGAAGGCAAATGGAGAATATGTGAAGACCGTATTAGGAGTTCCTGAGACACGCCAACAGCAGGATCACGCTTGACGTTTGTACGCAGGCCACCGACTCGCACAAACGGGCCGCACAGAGCGAGGCTGTAAAGATGATGGTTCCTAAGCTGAGTGAAAAGAAAGGTGAAACACACTTCAAGAAGCGAAATAAGGTGCTTATTGCACCTTATCGAACCTACAACCTTCGTCTTTTTACTGTCACTCTGGGTCGTCATAGCTTCTAAGTGCTTTAGAAGCTATGGCGGGGACGACGGGGCTCGAACCCGCGACCTCTGCCGTGACAGGGCAGCGCTCTAACCAACTGAGCTACGTCCCCAATCTGTAAAGCATAAGACATTCGGTAAGCCGAAGAATGCCTTGTACCTTACTTGTCTGCCGAGGTAATTCGTTTCTTCAAACGTCAATCGTGTGAGGCGACGTGAACTCCGGCAACTGGTTCAGTTTACCAGATTCTTTGTGCGTGGCAATCAAGCTGTTGCAAGTACAGGCTGCCGCTGCTTCACTGTAAAAACTTGGTCGTGTGGATCAGCCCTATGCCCAGGCAGTGTGTCGTGCATCGGCGCAGGCCGAAAGGTTACATGTAGAGTGCATGAAAGCCCCAAAAATGGCCGTTCCACATCAATCTGCCGAGGAAATCTACTTGAATGGAAGGGCCTAATGCCAGGGATCGCTTTGGGAGAAGCATGTTCCTGGAGACACGGTCATATCAAGCCGCGGCAGGCAATTGCTCGCCGCGGCGAGTATCACCACCTGTACTACTTTGAGGAAGAATGGTGGGCCGAGAGGGACTCGAACCCCCGACATCCTGCTTGTAAGGCAGGCGCTCTAACCAACTGAGCTATCAGCCCATACCTACGCAAGTTTAGGGCACATGTGCCCGCACTGCAAGGCCTGCGCTAAACGTGCAGAGCGGTAGCAATCCGGTAGGTCACAAAAGACGCTGCGTAAGCGAGCAGAGTCATATAGGCGAACTGCAGCAGCGGCCACTTCCAACTGTTGGTTTCGCGTCGCACAACGGCAAGGGTTGCGGTGCACTGCATGGCCAGTGCAAAGAAGATCAGCAGGGCAAGCGCGCCGGCCAGGCCTATCTCCGATCGGAGCGCGATGCCGGTGTTGACGCTACCGTAGAGCGTGGCGAGTGTGCTGACCACGCTCTCCCGTGCGACAAAGGCAGTCAGCAGCGCAATGCCTACAGTGGAGTTCAAGCCAAGCGGCTTCAGCGCCGGTTCGATCCACCTGCCGACAGAAGCCAGGTAGCTGGAGCCGACGTCACCCGCATGTCCGTTGTGAAAGGGCATGTGGGACAAGAACCAGATGATGAGGTTAAGCACCAGGATGACCGTTCCCACCTGCCGCAGAAAGACTTTACTGCGATCCACGATCGCCAGAGCGACGGTGCGCAGGCGTGGCAGACGATAGTCCGGCAGTTCAATGGCGAACATGGACGCGCGGCCTTCGAGCACACGCGAGTTGAGCAGCTTTGCTGTAAACAGGGCCGCCAGCAGTCCCACGGCGTAGAGCAGCATCATGGTTGCAGCCTGCAGACCCAGCGCGTTGCCCAGTAGTTTACGCGCCGGGATAAAAGCAGCAATCAACAGCGCGTACACGGGCAGGCGGGCAGAGCAGGTCATAAAGGGTGCGATCAGGATGGTTGCCAGCCGGTCCCTTTTGGAAGCAATGGCGCGAGTGGCCATGATGGCGGGCACTGCGCATGCATAGGCGGAGAGCAGCGGCAGGAAGGAGCGGCCATTCAGGCCGACGCGGCCCATGGTGCGATCCGCGATGACAGCCGCACGAGCCATGTAGCCCGAATCTTCCAGCACTGTAATTACTAGGAACATGCACAGAATTGTCGGCAGAAAGCCGAGGATAGACGCGACACCGTTCCAGATGCCGTCCACCAGGATGGCTCGTAGTACGTTGTCAGGCAGGTGTGCGCTCAGCGCCACGCCCGTCGTACTAAGCCAGTTGCTAAGAGCTGTACCCGCCGGGTAGGCTGCGCGAAACATCACCTGGAAAGCCGCGGCGATAAAAAGGATGCAGAGTACGGGGCCAGCTACCGGGTGCAAGGCCCAGTTGTCAAAAGCACGCGTGAAGCGCGAGTGATGGGGCCGACGGTAGGCACCGGCCTTGGTCAGGCTGCCACAATCAATGGCACAGGCAGCTGCCGCGTTGCCCCCGGCCTGCAGCACCGGAAGTATCTGTGCTGCGGCATGCCGTCCGGTCAGAAAGTTGGACACGGCATCCATGCCGGTGCCGCGGGATGCACTGATCAGAGCAGTGGGCGTATGCAGCTCGCGCGCCACAGCCAGTGGGTCGACAAAGCCGTTCCGAGCCACTAACTCATCAGCCATGTTGATCAGCACCAGCGTTGGAAGGCCGCAGGCCAGCACCTCGCCGATCAGGCCACTATAGCGGTGCAGTTGCGTGCCATCAACCACCAGCAGAACGGCGTCTAGTTGTGCTACGCCGGGTTGCTGCCCATGCAGTACGCTGACTGCAATCTTCTGGTCTTCAGACTCCGGTGTCAGGCTCCAGACACCAGGCAGGTCGATTACGGTGCCCCCGGATTTCAGCCGTCCGCTGCGATGTTCCACTGTCACACCGGAGTAATTGCTGACCTTTTGCCGCATGCCGGTCAGCCGGTTGAACAAGGTGGTTTTGCCCACGTTGGGCGGTCCAATGAGACCGACCGTCCGGTAGCGTGCCGTGCCTTGCGCGCCGTCTTTCTCCCCGGTCTGGTTCGAATCCAGTGCCTGCGGCGAGAGTGCGATAGAAACCATCAGGCTGGCTCCGGTCGAATCTTTACTGTTGCCGCGGTCTCTCCACGCAGGGCTATGTCAAAGCCATCCACGCGAACAACCAGCAGCGACTTGTTCGACAGGGTGCGAACGACTTCAACCTCGGCACCGGAGTTCAGGCCGAGCGAACACAATTGGCAGTGCGCCTCACTCTGCGCCACACCCACCACAGTGGCTCGTTTGCCGCGGTCCAACTCAGCCAGATGCACTGCTTACCTCATGATCCATCGGGAGAGATGGACCTTCAGCATCATGGTAACGCAATCTCGGACAGGTCTGGTCCTTGATCGAGCGCACGGACCGACTTGTCGCTACGCGCGGCGGAAAAGTCGCTGCCAGAATGGCCGGTTGTCGCTGCCGTCTTCAGCTTCTAGTGATGTCTGCGGCGGCAGTGGGCGGCCTTCAAAGACCGCCAGCGGGTTGTCGATACAGAGTCGGTCAGCCATTGCCTTACCGAAGCGTTTCTCAATCTGGAGACGCGCCTGGCTCATGCGGGGAGGCCTGCGTACGGTGTCGTGCGCGTCGGTCGCAATAAAGTGTACGGAACCGGATCGTATGAGCTTCCAAGCCAGGTCCCTGGCCTTGCCGCCAAAGCCACCGGTAAGGGAACCAGCGGTAATCTGCAGCAGGAGTCCACTTCCCACCCAGTCGGACAGCCGCTCTGGTGTGCGCTGCAGCGTCGCATTGCGCTCAGGATGCGTCAGAATCGGCGTCAGACCGGCAACGCGCAGGTTGTAAAACACTTCATCGATGCGTGTCGGAATGTTGAAGTCCGGCAACTCCACAAGCAGGTACTCCGTCTCGTTGATGGTGTAACGATCGAAATGCTTCTGGGCGTCTTCGACGTTCTCGAAGTTCAGGTGAAAATCGCAACCCAACCCCAGCGTGATCTTCTCCGCGGTCGCGGCGGGCAGCGCATCACGCACCTGTTGCAGCAGTGCGTGATTGCGTGCACGGTCGTAAGCAAAGGTGTGATTTGCATGGGGCGTAGCAACAATATGCGTGACGCCGTCATCGGCAGCCATCTGAACCATGGCCACGGAGTTTGCCAGGTCCTTTGATCCATCGTCGATCCCGGGCAGCAGATGGTGATGGATGTCGATCATGCGGCGGTGAGGCTGTTGATGAGGCCATGGAACAGTAACAGACCGTCTGCCGACCCCAGCAGCGTTTCGCTGGACCGGTCCGGATGCGGCATCATGCCCAACACGTTGCGGCCTTTGCTAAGAATGCCCGCAATGTTTGCGAGTGATCCATTTGGATTCGCTGCAGCGCTCGCTTCGCCTGTCGGGGAGCAGTAGCGGAAGGCAATGCGATCATCCCGCTTCAGGTCCTGCAGTGTGGCTTCATCACAGAAGTAATTGCCTTCCATGTGGCCTATAGGCATTTGCAGCACCTGCCCCTGAGAGAGGCCGTGAGTATACGGCGAGTCAGTAGTTTCCGTGCGCAGGTGGACCTGTTTGCAGATGTAACGCAGCCCGGCGTTTCGCATCAGCGCGCCGGGCAGCAGCCCTGCCTCGCACAGGATCTGGAAGCCATTACAGATGCCCATAACGGGTCCACCTGCCGCGGCAAACTTCTTCACCGGCGCCATGATGGGAGCGAATCGCGCCAGCGCACCGGTGCGCAGGTAGTCACCATAGGCGAAGCCACCCGGCACCAGGATGGCGTCGCAGCTCTGCAGGTCTCCTGAGGCGTGCCACAGGAAGGTGACTGGCTGCCGCGCAACGGCGTCAATGACATGATAGGTGTCGTGGTCGCAGTTGGAGCCGGGGAAAACTAGCACGCCAATCTTCATAGCAACAGGGTACCGCGAAGCGCAGGGTCAGAACAGGTGCCAGGCAACAGCAGCGCGATCACAATAAGGCAAAATAGCACTCGCGTGTGACAGCATCGTCTGCTTGCAGTGCAATGGCGCCGGTTTATGCTGTTACGGGAGCGTACACACAATACCCACGTGGCGGTGCAGGGAACTCTGACCAGCCGTTTTCGTCTGTCGTGCGCTCATCGGGGTACGCTTCGTCCTTGCCATCCCAGGCAACCGGCCTGAATTTCTGGTTGTGCCACTTGGTTTGTACCTTGGTGCCGCTCCACTGGTTGCCGAGGTTGTTCAGGACATAGATCAGGCCGGTCTGCGATTCCGTTCCGCCGCGCTGCGAGATGTATAGATCCGGGTCACAATGCAGAATGCAGCTATCGCCACCGGCATGTTTGTGGTGCGCCTGGATCAAGGCATCGATGCCGTTTGGCGAGAGCGGACGGGCAAGACCAAAGTTGTAGTAGTCATGCCAGAAGACGCACGGGTAGCCGTCCTGCGTCAGGATGAACGAGTAGCCGAGCATCTTGTCGTTGACGACTTCGTTGCCGCCCATGTCGTGGTTTTCGGTGAACGTAACTGCGTTGAAGGGGCGCGCGGCGCTGACCGAATGGCCGTCCGTGAGGTTGCGAAGGTCATAGTTCGGCGTGTCGCACAGGTCCTTCAGCTTGTA
>CAXTFT010000011.1:0-38630 GCA_964243585.1 uncultured Terriglobus sp. | reverse complement strand
GGCGTGCGGTAGGTGCGCAGGCACCCGGCGAACTGTACTGGAAGACGGCGTTCGGCATCCGGCGCAGCGGCATGCCCGCCTATAGTCACACGCTGACGAACACGCAACTGTGGCAACTGAGCCTGCTGCTGCACAGCGCGGCAGACGAACTGCCCGACCCGGTACGCAGGATCCTGACCGAAGGGGTGCCACCACCGCAACCGACCGTCGTACAGCCGTAAAGTTTACCCGCGCGCCTCGACACAGTCACGTTTGCGAAACGTATCCCAGCAGGTGCAGGTACCATTCCCACGCCGCCCAGCTAAGCCCAAGTACAACCATCAGACCCGCGAGAAACACCTTGGCCTTAGGCGTGAACTTCGACGTACCGTCCGGTGCGACGGTCCTGATCTGCCCGTCGCGTAGATCTGCAAACAGGACACAGAGCCCGAGATAGATCAGCCCAGGCGGCATCAGCACGCCCTTGACCAGGTAACGCAGTTCTCCGGTGCGGGCCGCTTCCTGCAGAGGCCGGACCATGGTAACGTACGCCAATCCAAGCCCCAGCACGATGAAAAGCACACCGGTGATTCGGCTTTTAGATAGCGATGGTGCTTCCCTATGCTGATGCATAACTCCTCCTACCATAAGGTGTAGGTCAGCCCCGTGGACAGCGTGAAGCTGTTCTTCTGATATCCGGTGACCGGGTTGTTGATGAAGCTGTCTGTGGCCGTGACGTTTACGGCCAGCCGACGAAAAAGGGGCGCAACAAACGAGACACTGCCATTTGCCGCATAGGCATTCAGGTTTGTCCAGGCGGGCACGATCGCGGCTGTTTGCAGCAGGGTGACCTTTAGCGGCAAAACTCTTCGGTAACTCTCAGAAAAGGTGGAACCGAACAGGTTCTGATTGCCTACATCCTGAAAGAAATTCTGCTTTTCATAATGTGCGTCGGCTTTTAGATCCAGCTTCTGCAGGTCCGTGTTGAAGGCCGTGTAGCCGATACCGCCGCCGTAGATCTGTTGCAGATCCAGGCTTTGCGAGTAGTTGTGGTCGAACGCCGTTGTTGCAAAGTAGTACAGGTTCCTGCGGACGTATTCATCGCGCTCCGCATCGGCGTGGAGGATGCTGGTCTTGGCTTCGACATCGGCGGCGGTGCCCGCGATGAAACCTGGCGTGGTCAGCACACCGTAGTTCTCCTGGAAATTGAGAATCGTCTTGTTGCGTGCGCGGAAGTACGGCACCGTGGGAACCTGGCGGTTCAGGGCGATGCCGCCCGTAACTGTTCCGCCATGGATGGTGGATTGTGCAAAGGTTGTGCCCAGGGTCACCGTTCCATTCCAACCGTCGAGTGGGCCGGGTTTATGCGCCAGTTCACGGTTGAAGGTGGCCGCATCGACCAGGTACGCAACATCGCCGACCGGCACCACGGATCCTGTTCCGCCTTCGTTGGTCGTAACGGTGACGGCAGAATCGCTAAGAACGATCTTTCCCGGCTCAGCCTTGCGCGAAACCGCTACGGGCGTGCCGTGCCGCAACACGGCGAAGGCACCGGCTGTACGCAGTTCCTTGATTTTCGCGAACGGCACGGTAATTTCGCCGGCCATGTCGCTGTTGAAGACGATGGTGCCGCCGACACTGCGCTCCAGCTTGCCGCTTAGCTGATCACCGTTGGTGAAGACCAGCAGGTCGTGCTTTGAAACTTCTTCCTGCACCGACTGAGCTGCAAGCCGCGTAGTGTGCGCGCCAGCCAGAGTGAAGAACAGGAGGTAAAGGCGCGCACACTGTGACGCGAAGAGCCGGTGGGTACCCTGGATGCGAAGCATGCCGTTAGCATAAGGGGAACGTACCCGTGTTTTTATGCACACACTTCCTGCAACATTTCTGACACAGTTTCCCCGCGTGTTGCCTGCTATTCCGCTGCCGCCGGCGAGAATCTCGTCTGTGTTCTTTCATTTCTTTGAGATTGCGGCCATCTCGCTGGGTGCGCTGGGTGGTGCGCTTGCACTGCGTCGCGAACGGAAATCGCCTTACGACGTCATCGGCCTGTTGGGCCTTGGGCTGATCAGCGGTGTGGGTGGCGGCATTGTCCGTGACCTGCTGCTGGGTGACGGGCCGCCGCTGGCGCTGCAGCACCCCTCCTACCTTGCCTATGCGCTGTGCGGCGCGGCCAGCGCGATCCTCTTCGGCCAAAGCGTGGGACCGCGCATGCTTGCCTGCATGAACGTTGTGGATGCACTTGCACTGGGCCTGTTCACCGTTGCGGGCAGCACACGCGCGATGAGCTTTGGCCTGGGATTTTTACCCTGCCTTGTGCTGGGTGTTACAACTGCGGTCGGCGGAGGTGCCCTGCGCGACCTGTTCAGCGGCAATGCCCCTGCCACATTCAAGGAGGGTGAGTTGTACGCGTTGGTTGCGACAGCAGCCGCGGCGACCTTTCTTGCGGTGCAACGGCTCGGCGTACCGGTAAACCGGGCTGCGATCATCGGCACGGTCGTGGGTTTCGGGCTTCGCCTCCTGGCGATCCGCTTTGGATGGCGCACGCATGCGGTAGGAATGCTTGACTAAGTTACGTAAGCGCTAACTCAGCTCGGCTAATTACAAGCTCGCCCTACCATATGTCATTCACTTAGTAAGTGAGGCAGCCAGAAACCGAAAGCGACCGTTAGAACCCGTAAGAAATGATCTTGCCAATCGTTTGTTGCTGCGCTTACTATTCGCTTCGACTCGGACAGACGAAGTAACAAGCTGTATCCGCGTCCGCGGCATTTTTGTCGCGAGCCTTTGTGCCAAGCAAGCACACAAGGCATTCCCATGGAGAGTATTGAGATGTCGTGGTACGCCTACTGCATCGCTGAACGAACCTCCTTTCCGGAGCTTCTTCGCCATCGTCGCCCCATGCCGTTGATGGGTGTTTCAGGACTATTTGGTAATCAAACCTTTATCTTCCCCGCCAGTGACTTAGCTGTTGTCGTCTCCGAACATACTCCGGATGATGACGCACGGATGAACCAGCAGGCGCAGCGCGACCATGCGCGCGTTATTGCTGCGTGCTTCCAGCATTCCACCGTACTTCCCTTCCGCTTTGGTACCCACTTTGAGGACGACGACGCCCTGCGCCGGTCTGTCCGTTCGAACCACCGGCACTTCATCCACAATGTGGAGCGGTTGCGCGGCAAAGCGGAAATGCACCTCAAGGTGCTGATGGATGACACCTGCCCAGAGAACCGCAAGGTTCTCTCCGGCGTGGGTAAAGAGTACCTCTCGAGCCTGCGTGAAAACGCCAGTGCACAGCGCGACCGCCAGTCCAAGGCTCGCGCGCTCTCGTTGCAGATGCATCGCATGTTCCTGCCCGACGCGGAAGAAATCACCTGCAAGCGCGCCGGCGAAGGTAAACTGTTGCTCGACATAGCCCACCTTGTAGACAAGAAAGCTGTCGAACGCTACCAGAACAAGTACTCGTCCGCCACCGAGGCACTGAAGGACTGCCGTATGCAGCTCTCAGGTCCCTGGCCACCCTACCACTTTGTGCACCGGCAAAATCCGGCGCACCACTCAGCCAACTAAGGTTGGCTCCTTGACAAACAACATGGCCCGCTCATCTGAGCGGGCCTCTCTGTCTGGGAATCTACGTTGGCGTCGTCACACCTTGCCCACCGTTGGTGCCGTAACAACCTTCTTGCGGCTTAGCACCGCGCTGTGACGCTGCCGGGTGCTGACATGGTCGATCTTTGACCAGAACGCCACGAAGTAATCCACGGCAGAAAGGATCGATACAACCATCATCCAGTAGATCGCCGTGACCGCAATGACATGCACGGGCACAAAAAAACATCCCAGATTCTGTCGCCATCCAGGACCTATCCACCAGACACTCCACCCATGATCCAGTATGGCTGCAACGACCGATACGATCTGGATGACCGTCTTCAGTTTACCCAGATCGCTGGCGTCAATGGTGAAGCCTTCATTGACAGCAATGGCACGCAGGCCAGTCACCAGAAACTCGCGTCCGATGACAAGCACCGCAATCCAGGGCGGCACGATACCCGGGTTGAAACTGATCAGGCAGATGTAACCGGCTGTAATCAGCAGTTTGTCCGCGAGCGGGTCCAGCAGCATGCCCATGGTGGTGATCTGCCCGCGGCGGCGTGCCAGGTAGCCATCAAGCCCGTCCGTGATTGAAGCGGCCATGAACAGCGCTGAGGCCAGGATTTCCTGCTCGTGACCGTGCACAGGAAAGCTGCTGGAGAGCAGCCAGATGAGCAGCGGTACCGACGCTATGCGGCTCATCGTCATGGAATTGGGGAGATTCACGAGGCACCTGAACACATCGACGCCGGTCTGCTGAAAGCGTCAAAATCAATTCTCACACAACGCTTGCAAGCACGGCGTCGGCATCCCGCAGTATGGCTAAACATGACCCGACATGGTGAAAAGCCGGAACACTCATGCTGTGTTCCGGCTTTGGTCCACATCCAACTAACATCTTGAACAAGGCAGCATGATGCGTGAACGCCGCGTTGCTTTGTTGTGGGGAGGACGCGATCGCTCGCAAGCATGTAGGCGCGATGCGATTGTTTACCCGTGCGCTTCCGCATAGCGGATGACGTCGGGTAAAGCCGGTCATCATGATGCGGTCCAGCACCCATTCAAAATAGCTGGCTGTCACACGCCCGCGTTGGCCAGGATGTCTGGCACCACGAAGACGCCGTTTTGCTCAAGGATGGTGTCTGCTTCGGATGTTGTGGGGCTGTTTGCGCCCTCCACCAGGATGCGTACCTTACTGAACCCGCGTCACGGCCGGTTACGACGCCAGCTCTGCCGGCGAGCCTTCACGTCCGTGAAGGAAGAAGAAAGTCCGATTGCCGCGACAGCAACAACAACGTAGACGGCAGCGGCGTACGTCGCCTGCAGTGGCAGGCGTTTCAGCAGCAATAGAAATCCTGTGAAAAGGAGCCCAAGCAGTAGAAGGGCGCGCCTGCTTCGTCCTACAAAAAAGATGGTTGTTTCCACCAGCAGAAATGCCGTGGGCACAAGCGCCTGGTCAAGGTCATACGGCTGCAGCCGCGGATTGCACAGCAGTGCCATAACAAAGATCGCCGCAACCGCCTGGCCCTCAGAGATACCCGGCCATCCTCGCCTGCGAACCAACCAGAGCCCGCCTGCAAGCGAGCCCGCGAGGACGAGATGGACCGCGTAGGGCAAGCCATGCGGCAGTGCCGGATGCCGGTGCACCGCGTTGAAAGTGGTCGCGAAAACTCCGTAACCTACGTCATGGCGCACCAGTAGCTGATATCGAACCGCATCCACGTAGGCCCGGAACTCCGTCGCATCCAGAAGCCGTGTCGCCAGGTTCACCAGCAGCACGGCACCGGCAGTCATCAGACTTGCAAGCCATTGCCCATCTTCCAGCAGCAGCGGCAGCAGAAGAAATAGCAGGAATGGAAACTTAATCAGTCCCACGAGGCCGAGAACGATGTAAAACGTTCGCCAGTCCTGACGGCGGATGCCGGGCATCCCTGCCAGTAAGATCAGTGCGTAAAGCAGGTTCGCAAGATTTCCAGAAAAATAGGCGTTCTGCGCCATAGAGGCCGGGCTCATCGCAAAAAGCAACACCGCCAAAGCTGGTGTGAGCCAATACGAGCGCAGGTAAGCGGCAGCAAAAATGACGGGACACCCCACCGTCGCAAGCAGGTTCAAGAACAGAAAGATCTGCCATGTAACCGCACCATGCAGAAACCGGTACATAAAGGCACCGGCGTGCAGAAAAAGGGCGGGGTACACAAACACAAACGGCCGGTCGGACCGGTAAGCGTCGCCATGCGCCAGGCTCTCCTGAAAGGCACTTGCGTATGTGCGTGCGTCCCAGAATGCGGGGGCGTTCGGGTGCGTTACAACATGCCTCAGAAGGAACACAGAGACAAGAAAGATACTGATAGCCACGGCAAGGAAGACCGATGACCGCGCTGGCCGGTCCTGACGTAGAGAAGGGTGATCTGAATCGATTTTCAACAAAACTGGCATGGTGTAGTCCGCCGAGCATAGCAATGTTCCCAGGACAGGCAGACAACAAACATGGACGCGGGAACCCAGATGTACCGTTCTGGAATCAGCAAATACCGCACACAATAGTTGCTTCCCACCTCTTTAGTCGCCTGCGCAACCTGCCGAAACGGCATGTTGCGTCACGTTAGGCATGAAACGCTGGGTTAGCCGAAGCTCCTACAATGCCGATGTGGCTTTCTCTCGCAGTCAACGCCTGCTTCTGGCGACAGTTCCACCGCTTGCCGTAGCGGTCCTGACGCTCCTGTGTAAGACACTTCGTTTCGATGAGGAGTCGGTACCAAGTGCACGTCCTGCGGATCGGTACCCCGATGAGCCGAATGTTTATGTTTTCTGGCATCGCGCGTTGCTGCTGGCCGCCTACAGGTACCGCAAGCTCGGCATACGCATTCTGATATCGGCTTCGTTCGATGGGGAGTTGATCGCGCGCGTGGTGGAGCGCATGGGATTTGTAACGGTGCGTGGCTCCAGTTCGCGTGGTGGAGCGGTTGGCCTGCTGGCACTTACCCGGGCTCGAGAGGCAGGGCACAAGGTGGCGATTACGGCAGACGGTCCGCGAGGTCCCATGTACATCGCGAAGGCAGGCGCGGCTGCCGTTGCGCTGCGTACCGGCAGCTCGGCTTCCTGCTTTCACCTGCATGCAGAAAGAGCATGGCTGCTGCGATCGTGGGATCGCTTCATCATTCCCCTGCCCTTCAGCCGGGTGTGTGTAGTCTGGTCCGCGCCTGTCATGGTGCCGCAGCCGACGACAACACCCGACGTTACGGCAACGCTGCAGAGGACGCTTGAAGCAGTCGTCAATCTTGCGGAGAGTGCGTGCCCCGCGAGCAGACCACGCGTTCCCTAAAATGAATGTGTGCGTGTTGACGACTTCGACTTTGATCTGCCGCCCGAACTGATTGCGCAGCAACCAACGGCAGAGCGTGATGCTTCACGCATGCTGACAGTAGCGTGCGGTACGGGAGCCTTTGCAGATCGACGTTTCCGTGATTTTCCTGCCATGCTCCAGCCGGGCGACCTGCTGGTGATGAACAACAGCCGCGTCATTCCGGCCAGGCTGATTGGCCGTCGTGCGGGTACGCGCACCCAGAAGAGCTCCCCCGCGCCGAGCGGTCAGGTGGAAGTACTGTTGACACGCCGACTTGGAACAGACACCTGGCACGCATTGGTAAGACCAGGCCGCAAAGTTCCGGTAGGTGAGCGCATTCTGTTTGGATCGGATGTAGATCGCCTAGCAGCTGATGTGCTGGAAGCAGGTGAATTCGGGGAGCGAACACTCCGCTTCCAACCCGTCATGGATTTCTTTGCGGTGCTGGAGCGCCTGGGCCAGATCCCCCTTCCGCCCTACATACATCGCGGCGGCGAGATGGACGATGCAGGAGAGGACCGCCTGCGCTACCAGACGGTATACGCGGGCGAACCTGGCTCTGCGGCCGCACCCACCGCAGGGCTGCATTTCACCCCGGCTGTGCTGGATGAGATCAGGTCGCGAGGCGTGCGCCTTGCCTATGTAACACTGCACGTGGGTTTGGGGACCTTTCAGCCCGTGCGTGCGGACGACCTTCAGGACATCCGGCTGCACGGGGAGACTTATACGCTCCCCGCCGATACGGTCAGAGCCATCCACTCCGCGCGAGCCGAAGGCAGGCGCATTGTGGCGGTGGGCACGACAACGACCCGTGCGCTTGAGCATGTCGCGCAAATACAGCACCTGGAACCGCATACCGGGAGCACAAGCATTTTTCTACAGCCAGGGCATCGTTTCCAGTTGGTGGATGCGCTCCTGACAAACTTTCACTTACCACGATCGACACTCCTGATGCTGGTGAGCGCCTTTGCCGGGCGCGAGCATGTGTTGAAGGCTTATGCACATGCTGTTGAGCAGCGTTATCGCTTCTTCTCATACGGCGATTGCATGTTTCTGAGCTAGCATCGCCTGTATCCGCCAGATCGGCGACCTGCTGTTGTAGACGCATCTACTGAGAAGAGCCGTTCTTCCCAGATCCACCACAGTTCATTTCTAACCAATGAGAGTTCATGCCTGATCAGAAAAAGCCGCCGGTATACCTTCTGGACACCATGGCGTTTGTGTTTCGCGCCTACCATGCCATGCAGCGGTCTCGGCCCATGTCCACGCGCACCGGTATTCCAACGGCTGCGACATACGTCTTCATCAACATGATCAACAAGCTGCGGGAAGACTTCGCGCCGCACTACATCGCTGCCATCTATGAGGGTGGAGCGCCGGTCCACCGCAATGAAGCGGCAGCGGCCATGAAAACGGTCCGCAAGTTCAACATCAAGACGCAGCAGTTCGATGAAATCGACTATGGCGGCTACAAGGCAACACGCACCGAGACGCCTGCTGATTTGACGCAGCAGCAACCGTACATTCGTCGAGCACTGGAAGCCTTCGACATCCCCATCCTTGCACACGAAGGATTTGAGGCAGACGACGTGATTGGCACACTATCGTGCCGGCTGGCAGAAGAGGGCCATCACGTCTTCATCGTGTCCAGCGACAAGGACATGATGCAACTTGTGAACGAGAATGTCTCAATCCTGAACCCGACCAAGGACAACCTGATCCTTGATGCCGCGAAGGTTGAGGAGATACTAGGAGTTCCACCGTCGCGCGTAATCGACGTTATGGCGCTGCGTGGCGATTCGATTGACAATATCCCGGGCGCCCCCGGCATCGGCGACAAGGGTTCCGTTGAACTGATCCAACAGTTTGGCACGGTCGAAGCCGCTTTGGATGGTGCCGCGACAGTTAAGAAAAAGACGTATCGCGAATCACTCGAAAACAACCGCGACACGGTTCTGCTGTCGAAAGAGTTGGTCACCATTCACTGCAATCTACCAGTGGATTACTCGCTGGAGGCGATGAGCACTGCCGGAGAAGCGAACCTGCCCGCCCTGCGCTCGCTGTATACTGAACTGGAATTCACCACATTGCTGAAGGACCTGCCATCGCCTGAAGCGCAGAAGATTGAATATATTCTGCAGCCTGCCGCCGCGGACATCACTCAATTGCTCGCGGAAGCGCGTACGAGCGAGCTTGGCCTGGCGCTTTTTGTGCCCGTGGACGCGCGTGCGCTGGCCGAAGAAGCCGGCGCCGAGTCGGAGACCGACCCCGAAGCCGCAGCGGAAGAACCCGAGGCAGTCGCAACGAACTTCAACCTGTTCGGACCCGCAGAGCCGGAGTTACCAGCCGCGTTGATCGCAACGGATTCAGCAGGGTCGCTCAAGCTGGGTCTTGCGGCGGTGTCGGGCAAAGCTCTTTTGCTTGATCTGTTTACAGACGTGGCTAAGCCTATCCGGGAGGCATTGGCCGATGCTTCCCTGCCCAAGGCAGTGCATGACTTCAAGGCAGTTCTGCGAGCCATGCAGTGCGCAAGACTGCCGATCAACAACGTGCGCGACGATGTCATGCTCTACAGCTACCTTGTCAATCCGACCCACGGCAGCCACACCCTGCCTGATGTTGCTGCTCGCTTCAACGACCGCGCCCTGACAGCAGTGGAGAAGAAGCAGGCTGCACCGGAGTTTGCCTTACCGGAAGCTGCAAGTGCCGTGTTGCAGCTAAATAGGTCGTTGCGTCAACAGGTGATTGAAGGCGAACTCGACAAGACCTACCAGGACATTGATATGCCGCTGGTACCTGTCCTGCTGCGCATGGAGCAGGCGGGCTGTCGCATCGATACGGACCTGCTGCGCAAGCAGAATGCCCGTCTTGCCGTGATGATGGATGACCTTGCGGAAGGCATCTATGCCGAAAGCGGCCACCGTTTCAACATCAACTCGCCCAAGCAGCTGGGCGACGTGCTGTTCAACAAAATGGACCTGCCCAAACCGCTGAAGTACGGCAAGGGCAAGGTCGTCTCCACGGCACAGGACGTGCTGGAAGAGCTTGGCGAAAAACATGAAATTGCCCGTCACGTACTGGAGCACAGACAGTTAGCAAAGTTACGTAGTAACTACACCGAACAGTTGCCGAACATGGTCGATGCGGATTCGCGCGTGCACACTACTTTCAACCAGGTGGGAACCGCCACGGGACGCCTGTCGTCTACCAATCCGAACCTGCAGAACATTCCCACACGGACGGAACTTGGACGCGAGATCCGGGCCGCCTTTATCGCTGCTCGGGGTAACGTGATCCTTTCTGCCGACTATTCGCAAATTGAGTTGCGGCTGATGGCACATTTTTCACAAGACCCGCTGCTGCTGCATGCGTATCGCAACAACATCGATATCCATACCCTGACGGCAGCGGAAGTCTTTGGTGTCGACCCTGCCACCATGAGCAAGGAAGTGCGTGCACGCGCCAAGGCGGTAAACTTCGGCATTGTGTATGGCATTTCGCCCTTCGGACTGGCTGCGAACCTGGGCATCGACCAAAAGGAAGCACGCACCTACATTGAGACCTACTTTGATCGCTATAAGGGTGTGCAGAAGTTTATTGCCGACACGCTTGCAGTCACGCGCGAAACCGGCAAAGTGAGCACACTTTTCGGGCGTACGCGGCCCATTCCTGACATCCAGTCACGTAACCCGAACGCTCGCGGCTTTGCAGAACGCACCGCTGTCAACACGCCGCTACAGGGTACCGCTGCAGACATGATCAAGGTGGCAATGCTGCGGATTGACGCTGCACTGCGCAGTCGGCACCTCGCCACGCGCATGACGCTGCAGGTACACGACGAATTGCTCTTCGATGCACCTGAAACGGAGGCGGAGGAAGTGGCTGCGCTGGTCAAAAAGGAGATGGAGGGGGTTATCGACCTTTCGATCCCCATCGTAGCGGATGTGGGCCGTGGTCCCAACTGGCGCGATGCCAAGTAGTCCGCGCACCTCGTAAAGAAACCTAAGCATATTGCTCGGGCAGTATGTAAGCCTGCGGAAAGAATGCGAAAATAAGATTCACATCGAAAGTGGACAGACTGGTACCTACGGCAACGTTGGGTGTTGTGGTGTTTGCGCGAAAGCTGCCAGCGGGTGATAGCTCCATCAAGTTGGCGATAACACTTTTGCCGGTAAAGAGATCGATGGGAACTGCTCGCTGTGAAGCCCAGGCCGATGCCTGTACAGGCGATCCAGCAAGAACGGACAGGCAACAATTTGCAGATGGTACAAACTTTGAAGGTAAGCCAGGGTACGCCCCAGCCAATGGGTGCAAACTGGGACGGCACAGGAACGAACTTTTCCCTGTTCAGCGAGAACGCAACAAAGGTTGAGCTTTGCTTGTTCGATGAAGCGGGTGACCGGGAGATCTGCCGCATCGCCCTGCCGGAGTACACCGACGGTATCTGGCACGGGTGCGTGGAGGGTGTGGGCCCGGGCGCGGTCTACGGCTACCGCGTGGAAGGACCATACAGCCCCGGCGAGGGCCACCGCTTCAATGCCAACAAACTGTTGCTGGACCCCTATGCAACAGCCCATATTGGAAAACTGACGTGGGGGCCCGAGATCTTCGGCTACGTGATCGAAAGTGGCGACGACACGACATTCGATACGCGTGACAGCGCGGCATTTGTGCCCAAGTGCATTGTGACGGACCCGGCTTTTGATTGGCACGATACGCCGAGAAAGCCGAGAGTCTGCCGCGTTCCATGGGACAGCACCATTCTGTATGAACTGCATGTGAAAGGCTACACGAAGCTGCACCCAGACCTGCCGGAACACCTTCGCGGGACCTACGCCGGACTTGGCGCTCCGGAAGTAGTGGGCCATGTCCGTTCGCTCGGCGTCACCTCCATTGAACTGCTGCCAATCCACACCTTTATGGACGAATCGCACCTCCATGACCTTCACCTAACCAATTACTGGGGCTACAACAGCATAGGATTCTTTGCGCCAGATCCGAGGTACGCGGCGGAACCTAAGCGTGCCCTGCAGGAGTTTAAGGCCATGGTCGCGCAGTATCACGACGCCTGCATGGAGGTCATTCTGGACGTGGTCTACAACCACACCGCAGAAGGCAACGAGCGCGGCCCGACACTCTCGTTCAAAGGCATCGACAATGCCAGCTACTATCGCCTGCAGCCCGAGAACCGCCGCTATTACATCAACGACACCGGTACCGGCAACACCGTCAACGTAAGTCACCCGCGTGTGCTGCAGATGATTTGCGACAGCCTTCGTTACTGGGTGGAGCAGGGGCATGTCGACGGCTTCCGCTTCGACCTGGGGACCATTCTTGCGCGTGATCCAAACGGATTTGACCAGGGTGCAGGCTTCCTCAAAGTAGTCGGACAGGACCCGGTTCTGAATCGAGTGAAGCTGATTGCAGAACCGTGGGACATAGGTCCCGGTGGGTATCGCGTAGGAGAGTTCCCGCCCGGTTGGATGGAGTGGAATGACACCTTTCGCGACCGGTGTCGAAGCTTCTGGATCGGGACAGGGTCGCCCAGGGATCTCGCGCAGGCTTTGTCTGGTTCGCCGAAGATCTTCAACAAGGGGGGGCGCAGACCCTGGACATCAGTAAATTTTGTGACTGCGCATGACGGCTTTACCCTGCACGACCTGGTGAGCTACAGCACAAAGCACAATCTTGCAAATGGAGAAGATAATCGCGATGGCAGCAATAACAATCTTTCTTCCAACGGTGATATCGAAGGCCTTACAGACAGTGAAGCGGTGACGCAGCGACGTGACCGAAAGATGAGAAACCTGCTGGTGTGCCTGTTGCTGGCGCAGGGGACCCCAATGCTGCTGGCCGGTGATGAATTTGCTCGAACTCAGCAGGGTAACAACAACGCGTATTGCCAGGATAACGAGATCAGTTGGGTTGACTGGAGTCTGCTCAAAAAGCGGGATGCGATGGTGCGGTTCACCAGTCGTCTTACCAGGCTGCGACAAACCTATCCCATGCTGCGCAGCAGGCTCTTCCTAGATGGAGCGGACAGCACTTCGTCCAATCCCAGAGATCGGATCCGGTTCCGGCCCGATAGTTCCTTGATTCCGCGTGGCGTCTGGCTGGGGCAGTCACCCGGCTGCTTCGGCATGCTGTTGACTTCAGAGACTGGACAGGCTCCCACACAGGCACATTCCGGCGATGGCGAGTCACTCCTACTGGTAATCAACAGCGATAGAGTCACAACGCCGTTCACGCTGCCTATCGAACCAGCGGGAAAGGTGTGGAAGTTGCTGATTGATACAAGTGTTGAGGACTGCTCTGTACTTCCCCCACCAAGCGGAAAGTATAGCGTGCAGGCTCAGTCTCTCGCATTATTTACTGCGGAAGCTTAAGAAGCTTCCGTCCTCAACTGCGGCTGTGAGAACACTCTACTCGTCCCGGCTTTGCAAAGGCAGGTGTGCCGCGTGCGATGCCATGTCACGCAGGGCCAGCAGCACAGCGTCATGAATTTCCTCACGAAACGCCTCTCGCACTGTCTGCGCCACCTCTCCGGGTTCGAACGGCACGTCAGACGAAGATCGCTCCAATACTTTTTCAAGCATCTGTTCCACGACTGGTTTCACGTGAATGTGACGGGCAACAATCTTTGCCACGCGGCGGACCGGTATCTCCATGGCAGATTCCATGCTGTCCGTCTGCAGCGGCTTTGCGCTCGTCCAGTCATGCTCAAAGACGGTAATCATCTTCTTGACGGCTACTGCATCGGTGAAGACAACACCGATCTCACGGCGTGCCTCCAGTTCCAGCTTGCGCAAGCTCTGACTGCCTAGGAAGGCAGCCTTGCCGTCACGAATAATTGCTCGTGCGTGCAGCCGCATGGGCAGCACGCGAAGAGGTAACTGACTGGTCTTCTCACCTGTCCGGCCAATGATGCGGACATCGACACCCTGGGCCGTCTTCTCGCGCAGCAGTCTTATAAACTCCGGATCGCTGATCTTCATCTCGTACAGCAGTAACTGCTTCTTCGCACATTTGATGAAATTCGTGAGTTCTTTGCGCGCATTTACAGGACTAACCACCAGGCAAGGCGTTGAAGACGTAAATGGCTTCCGGTGCGCGTCTGACTCAAACAGACGGACAGCCTCTGCCACGATCACCGGATCATTGATGACCGCTGCAAACGAGCGGCTGAGCGTAATGTCGAGGTGGGTGTAATTGAACGCTAGAAGGTAAAGTTCTTTACGGTCGATCAGGAACATCTTGCCGTGGTAACGCACCAGATCGTCCGCTGTCCGGGTCACTGTAATGCCGTGTTCCAGCAGGCGCATCTCCAGTTTGCGCAGGTTCTTTTCTTCTCCGCGATTCGTGAATGCAATCAGCGCTTGAACACTTACGCCACGCTGCACAGCTTCTACAAGGGCACGCTCAATCTCGCTGCGGTCATACCGGAAAATCAGAATTTGAATGCTTTTTTTCGCCCGTTGCATCGCAGACAGCATCGGCTCGATGCCGTCTTCCGGCTGTACGATCAGTTTCACTTGGTGCTCCTGGCGAATGCGGTGAGAAGTTTGTCTTTTATGAGGATGCGGGACATAACGCGTAAGATGTTTTTGCTCGGGCAGACTGCATCGTGTTCTGCTCTGTACGCTTCCAATGTTGTGTTGGTCCGATCCTGGAGTCAGTTGATGCCTGTTACATTCTCACGTCTTGTACTCGTCTGTGCCCTGACCTTTGTTGCAACAGCCGCCCCTCCGCACAAGGTGTATGCGGGCACGACACAGAAAAACCTTGCAACAAATCTGCAGGACAAGCAACAGGATGAGCGGCAAGACAAAGAGAGGGACAACGATCAGCCGCTGCCAGCGGCAGCAATTAAGAACCCGCTGCTATGGCATCAGCCCAGTGCCATCGCCAGTCTTGACCTGTTCTACGGAGAAGGCGGTAAAGGGCGGCAGCCCGAACCGCCCTACACCTTTGTGGAAGAAGACCTGCACGGCACCAACGCAAAAATGGATGTTCGTGACAGCAATGATAAGAAATGGCGCGTAAAGGAAGGCGAGGAAGCACGACCTGAGGTTGTAGCGTCGCGCCTGCTGTGGGCCATGGGCTTCTATGTGAACGAGGATTACTTGCTGCAGCAAGCCACGGTAAGTGGCATCGAGATGAAACGCGGATCAAAAGAGTTGAAGCGGGGAAATCTGACTGACGTCCGTTTCTCACGCAAGCCAAGCGGGCAGAAGAAAATTGGCATTTGGGAATGGGGAACGAATCCGTTTACCGGCACGCGCGAGTTCAACGGGTTGCGCGTCATGATGGCTGTCATGAACAACTGGGACTTGAAGGACGTAAACAACTCCGTTTACGCGGACAGCAAAACCGGCAGCCAGTTGTTCCTGGTCAACGACGTAGGTGCCACCTTCGGTGCCAATGGAGTCAGCTGGACGCGAGCGCGTTCCAAAGGCAATATCGGCAGTTTTCAGGACTCAAAGTTCATCCAGCGATTGACTGACACCGAGGTAGATTTTTCTACGCCGAAGCGCCCCACAGGCATTCTTATCGCCACGGGGGGCGCAACAGCAAAATCCTTTAAAATGCGGTCTAAGCTGGATTGGATCGGTAAAGAGATCCCACGGCAGGACGCTCGCTGGATGGGTTCACTGCTTAGTCAACTAACTCACAAGCAATTAGTGGACGCTTTCCGTGCGGGTAACTTCCCTTCCGAAGCAGTCGATAGCTATGTGCAAATCGTAGAGAGTCGAATCGCCGAGTTGGAAAAACTTTAGGTTCTCTATTTTAAAGTCGTGTCAACTGCGACATCATTTTCAAACTGCGATGACAAAGGTGTCTTCCGTACGCGTTACTCGGTTGTACAAGGTGTCGCGCTCAACTGGTTCGCGGCCTGCTTCACGGATGAGTCTCTCAAGTTCAGCCCTGCGCATACCCTGCGGAGTCGTTGCGCCAGCCTCGTGGTAGATCTTCTCCTCAACGACTGTGCCGTCGATATCATCTGCGCCAAAACGAAGAGATATCTGCGCCATCTTCGGTGTCACCATTTGCCAATAGCTTTTGACGTGGGCAAAGTTGTCGAGCATCAGCCGGCCCACAGCAATCTGCCGCATGTCGTCAAAACCGGTTGTTCGGGGAAGGTGCCCCAATACGGTGTTCTCCGGATGAAACGCTAACGGAATAAAGGTCTGAAAGCCTCCCGTCTCGTCCTGCACCGAGCGCAGTCTGACCATGTGGTCGACTCGATCCTCCTCGTTCTCAACGTGACCATACAGCATGGTTGCGTTGGAACGAAGACCGGCCTGGTGCACCATTCGAGCGGTTTCAAGCCACTCGCTGCCGTCGATTTTGTGATCACAAATAATATGTCGTACCCGGTCGGCAAAGATCTCGGCGCCACCACCTGGACAGGAATCCACGCCAGCCTCTTTCATTTGTCGGAGCGCTTCCGGAATGCTCACCTTTGCGCGTTTCGCCAGAAAGGCCACTTCGACCATTGTGAACGCCTTAATGTGCACCTTTGGAAAACGCTGCTTCAGTCCGCTGACCAGATCAAGGAAATAGGAGAAGGGCAGGTCAGGATGGAGCCCACCAACAATGTGGAACTCGGTCACGGCTTCGCTGTAGCCGGTTGCGGCAGATGTCCAGGCTTCTTCCAAAGCCATCGTGTAAGTATCAGCGTCACCTTTTTTCTTGCCGAAAGCGCACAACCTACAGCTTGCAACGCACACATTGGTAGGATTGATGTGGCGGTTGACGTTGAAAAAGGTCAGGTTGCCATGCATCCGTTCGCGCACAAGGTTTGCGAGCCAGCCCACGGCGAGCAAGTCATGTGACCGGTAGAGTGCGATGCCATCCTGCTCAGACAGCCTTTCACCGGATTGCACCTTTTCTGCAATTGGGCGAAGAAGAGCGTCATCTGTCTGGAACTCGTGGCGTGGGCGTCCGGTAGGCGACTGAGTCATCACACTACTTTAGACGCGGCTGCAACGGCTCACGCTCCAGCGAACAAGCAGGCTGGAGCGTGAGGTCAACGCTAGTTCCCAGTGCCTGATGCCGTGGCAGAATCTATCATGCGAGGCTGGAGAACAACACCGTCAAAAGGCGTGATGCCGACCAGATGGTCGCCTACCGGACGTACGCTGCGAAGTTCCCACCCTGCATTGCGGTAGGACACCTTAAGGTCCGGCACGTGAACGCTGAACACCAGGTTATCCGCCTGGTTTGATGTGACGAAGATCCGGTTTCCGCCCGGGTCAAAGTAGATTCCACTCACAACCGGCACAAACAGGTTTTGCAGCGTCTTCCAGGTGGCACCGTCGTTCTCCGAGTACCAGATGCCCTCGCGGCCACCCACCCAGATACGTCCACCGCCGTCGATAGCTGCCGCCTCGATGCGGGTAAGTTCCTGCGGACTCACAATGTTGTGGAATGTTGCTCCCTTGTCAGTCGATAAGGAGAGCACGCGCAGGTCAGCAAGAATGACGCGGGGTCCGGTTGCATTCACAAAACGCCACGGCTGATTGCTGGCACTGCGAACGTGATTCCAGGTTTTGCCGTTATCCGTCGAGGTAAGCAGGCCATCCTCGGTCCCGGCAAAGACAGTGGTGTCGTTTGAAGCCAGCGCGAAGACACCGGTACTGGACTCCTCGCCATTTGGCGTGCGGACCGGTGCCGTGCCAACTGATGGGGAATGCTTTACACGCGCATGCACAGGCGCCTCCGTCGATTTACGCACCGCTGTTCTACCTTTGGCTACCGGATTTGTATTTGCTTTGGCGCGGGATGCCAGCGGTGATGCGACAGCAGCCTGTGGAACATCTTCCGCAGGAAGCGGCAGGGTTAGACCGGAGGTCTGCCAGCTATCTCCATTCAGCCGGAACATACCATGCCGCGTGCCTGAGAGAAGGGTGCCGTCGGGTGCCTGCGTCAGTGAAAAAACGTCGGCCCCCCCAAGGCCCTTGCTGACCTGCTCCCAGGTAAGACCGCCATCCTGGCTGCCGAAGACGCCACCAGCTGTTTTGTCGTTGATCACCCCAACGTAAAGCTTTTCCGGGCTTGTGCGGTCCTGGGTGACAGTGGTGATCTGCCGTGTGGAGAACCCTTTGTTCGATGAAGCGAACGTCACCCCGCCGTCGTTTGATATCAGAACGCCCGTCCGGTCCGTCGCAAGCAGGACGCGTTTGCTGTTTTCCGGATCAATATTCACATCGTTGATGATCCAGCCAGGATTACCATTTCGTGCAAAGGTGTGACCGCTGTCCGTTGTACGCCACAGCCCTTCCGTAGTTCCAGCAAAGACGGTTCCGGTCTCCTTTGCGTCCTCCATCAACACACGGGTGCGGCGTGCCGTTGCCGGAATGCCCTGTACCTTTGTGAACTTTGTGCCCTGATCCGTACTGCGATAGATGCCGGAGCATGCTGAAAGATAGATGTTCTGTGCATTGGTAGGATCGACAATGATCGAAAAGACGTCCGAATCATCGATTATGCCTTCCTTCATGTTGGTCCACTTTGCGCCGCCATCTGTTGTTTTCCAAGGCAGATGCCAAGTGCCGGCATAGATGATCTTGGGATCCTTTGGGTCAATTGCGATGGACTCGATTTCATGGAGTTCGTGGCTGCCTTCCGGGCTGATCAGAGCCCAGGTAGAACCGCCGTCGCTGCTGCGATACACACCATCCAGCGCACCCAGCACCAGCGTCTTCGGGTCTGAGGGGGCGACGGTTAGTGCCCGCACCGAATGCCCCTTGAGCTGCTCGTTGGCTGCCCAGGTCTTGCCGCCATCGTTGCTGACGTACAGTCCGCCGTCGACATGACTCAGTACCCAGCCGCCAACCAGGATGTGATTCGGATTGGCGGGATCGACAACGATATTGTCGAGCGCTAGGTCATCGCGATTCGCAATGCGCGCCAGACGCTTCCACGTTTGACCACCGTCGTGTGAATCGAACAGTGTTCCCGTAAGTGTGCCGAGATAAACGTGACTGTGGTCTTTCGGGTCCGAAGCGAACGCGCGGGCGTCACCCCCATCCGGGCCATATGGCAGCCAGGGGCTTTGGGCGTGGGCAGCGATACACGTGGGTAGCAAGGCGAGTAAAGACAACGAAGAACAAATTCGAACCAGGAAACTCATTGACATCCTTTGCATAGCACTTTCATTTTATGGTGCTTGCAATGCCCCATGAAGATGAGGAACCGAGGCAGGTACGCGTCTGCTGCAAGACATAAGCCTGCGTAGCAACAAACGCAAAAAGGGCTAGCCAACTGGCCAGCCCTTCTTTGTACTTATGGTACTTGATTTTACTTTCTACGGCGCCGTCCAGAAGCGTTGCGTGGCTGAGCCTTTGTACGAGACTCGTCCACAGCGGTTCCAGTCGCAGGTGCTGTTGCGCCTGAGGGAACCAGCGTGTTCTGCACTGAGTTGGAGCTGTCCGTGCCGGTATAGACCGTGATGCGGGAAGCATCAACGCCCTTTTCACCAACCAGGTAAGCTTTCTCGTTCACCGCACGCTCTGCTGCCTGCCGAGTACCATTCTTGGCTGTCGAGTTTCCGACTGCAACAAGCTTGGCATCTGCATTACGCTGCAGGTTCAGAGCAATGTCGTCAAGGCAAGCCTTGGCTTCATTATCCACGCGTGCAGGGCGCTTCTTGTCACGATCAAAGGTGATCGAGCAAAGAGCCGAGGTCGTTGGTGCCGGTGCTGCAACCGGCGCGTTGATTGTCACCGAAGTGGTAGCGGTTGCATTACGGCCCTTATCATCCATCACGTTGCAGGTCACTGTGATGGTGCCGGGCGCAGCGCCCGCTGTGGAAAGAGTGGCGGTGGTGCCGCTACCCGAAACAGAACCTGACGTCGAGCTGTAACTATATGTATAGTTGACCGGCTTACCGTAGGTGTCGGTCACCGTCGACGTAATGGTCGAAGATCCACCCGGAGCCACGGTTGAGGGGCTTGCTGAGCAGGAAAGCGACAGGGCTGGAAGCGGATTGACGGTGAAGGGAACCGTGCAATCAGCAAAACGGCCAACCTTCTGGCTTTCTGACACTGTCCCCTTGACATTGTAGTTGCCTGGATTCAAGCCAGTGGTGTCTACTGTAGCAACGTTGCTGGTACCGGAGACCTTGCCGCCATCAGACGTCCACGAGTAGGTCGCAGTTTTCTTCGGGTTCAGGTTCAGAGCCGTACCGGTAACTGTAATCGGGTCGCCTGCATAGGCCGAGGTTGGGCTGGCAACACAGCTGTAGGTTACAGGCGGCGGCGGTACGATGTGGCCGAAGTGCACCAGGATACCGCTAGACAACTCAGCGGAACTGATGTTTGCACGACCACCAAGGACTCCAGCTGTCGGAATGCCGACATACGGACCATAATCCTCGTGTATGTAGAGATAGTCAGCCTGAAAAAGACGGAGACCGAACAAGTGGTTTGCAAAAGGAAGATCGTAATCCATACCGCCGCCCACCTTAAGTGAGGGGCCGTAGCGATACGGTTCGTGGTAAGTAGCACCCGCCACTTCGCTATTCGGTCCGCCGAGGTATGCAGCACCGGCAAGGGCATGCCCGAAGAATGTGACTGACGGTGTCGGCAGCCGGAATGTTGGACCTGCCTGGTACAGGTAAAGACCATCGTTGCGTCCATCCGGATGCGCGGACACTGCAACTTCCACACCTGCGTACTTACTGAAGTAGTAGGCAGCCGATCCGATAGCGCCCAGATTGACGGACGAGTAGCTGACACCGGCAGGCTTCAGCGTGCCATGGCCGCCCCAGTATGAGTACCCAAGGAACACGTCCACGCGGGACGGGTTCGGACCTGCTGGGGGTGCGGCTGCTGGCGTTGTTTGCGCACCCAGGCTTGCAGCGCCCAGGCTGACTGCGCTCACTGCCAGTAGCGACCGGCCTAGCTTGCGAAACGGCTGAAAAAACATGCGACTAATCCTCCGCGGAATATCTCTTGCTAAAATCGTGGGCTCTACTTCTAACGGCTCACTTGGTAATGATTGCGATTGAAGTGTACAGCAGCATTCCTTCACAGCGAAGAAATTTTTGCCATGTAAATATCAACTCGTTACTGATGCTGGTTTACATCAGAACTGTGATCTGGAGCCGATTGCAGAACCCAACCAGTAACTCTCTAAGCAATCGGCAAAAACTGTATTTAGTTATGCGATGTTCAAAGAGCCTCGAATGCTGCCCCGCTCCTTCTGAATTTTTTCCTGAAGCAGAGTGATTGCATATAAAAGTTGCTCTGGGCGCGGTGGGCACCCTGGGACGTATATATCAACTGGAATGATCTGGTTTACACCCTGCAGCAAAGCGTAGTTATTGAACACACCGCCAGACGTGGCGCAGGCGCCCATCGAAATGACCCACTTCGGCTCGGGCATTTGCTCATAAAGCCGTCGGATCACCGGGGCCATCTTCTGTGACACGCGCCCGGCCACAACCATCAGATCGCTCTGCCGAGGGGACGGACGAAACACCTCCGCACCGAAGCGCGCGATATCGTAGCGGGACCCCCCCATGCTCATCATCTCAATGGCGCAGCAGGCAAGTCCGAAGGTCATAGGCCACACCGAATTCTTACGCACCCAGTTGACTGCCGCATCCATGGATGCCAGAACAACACCCTCCGGCTGTTGCGGCCCCCAATTTACCTCGCGTAACTTCTCCCGGTTTTTCCCGAACGAGTCCAGTGTTCCGAAGAAGTATCGATCATTACCCTGCGGAGCCGAAGGACGCCCACTGCTTGAGGTCTCATTTGCGGGTGTGTTCATGTTCTTCATTCTACGTCAACAACTCCGCGCGAATGCCCATGGAACGGATTACTGATCGCTTTCGGCCCGTTCCGGAACGTTGGCCTGAAGCATCTGCCGCGTGCGACGGTACACCTCCGCAGAGCGATCCGGCCTGCCGGAGGCACGTGCCCCATAAGCTGAACGGCACCGCTCGCCAAGAACCAGAGACGTTCAAATCTACAGTCAAGAGGCTCTACCAAAGCCCTGCGGCTCGATGTTGTGTACAGTAACTGAAACGAACCACCTATAGGCATCGCTCATCGGCGCTGAACAGCCGGTGATACCACTTCGTTTCCCGGCGTGGCAGACCTCTCTTCTTGAGTGATCAGGTGAACTGGAATGCGTGAACTGCACAAATTGTTACGGCGCCATGCCTTGGCCTGCTGCGTCTTGCTGGCTCTTTTTGCCTGCCTCCATGCCGCAGGGCAATCAGCAACGGGCGGCCCGGGGCAGGAACTGCACGGGCTTACTGGCACGCCGATCACGGTCGCAACTCCGGACACACGCCTCTCAACAATTGAGAAGCAGAATGTCGAGCTTCAAGCCGCTGTGACAGCAGCCCAGGCCGCCGGCGACAACGCGTGGATGCTGGTTTCGGCGGCCTTTGTGCTGATGATGAGCGGCCCGGGGCTGACCCTTTTTTACGGTGGCCTGGTGCGCCGCAAAAACATCCTCGCCACCATGATGCAGACCTTTGCCATGATGGGCTTCATTACGGTGCTGTGGGCGCTGATCGGGTATTCCCTTGCCTTTGGAGAAAACACCGGCCCCATGGGGTCGTTCATCGGTTCGTTCCAGAACGCCCTGCTGCATGGCGTCGGGCTGTTGCCGGACAAGGTGTACGTCACAACGATTCCGCTGCAGACGTTCATGATCTACCAGTTGATGTTCGCAATCATCACGCCGGCTTTGATCACCGGGGCCTTTGCCGAGCGCATGAAGTTTTCCGCAATGCTGCTGTTCATGGCGCTTTGGGCGGTCCTCATTTATAGCCCTATGGCCCATATGGTGTGGGGCAAGGGCGGCCTGCTGAACGCAGCGCTGGGTGGCAGGTTTCCCACGCTCGACTTTGCGGGTGGAACGGTCGTCCATGTAACCAGCGGTGTGTCCGCCCTGGTTTGCTGCGTGTATATGGGTAAGCGGCGCGGCTACCCGAAGGAGGCGATGCCGCCGCACTCCCTGGTACTCAGCTTTATCGGAGCGTGCCTGCTGTGGGTGGGCTGGTTTGGATTCAATGCAGGTTCCGCGCTGAATGCCAGCGGCCTGGCGACATCGGCCTTTGTCGCGACGCATTTTGCCGCCGCGGCCGCCGCCTGCGGCTGGACCGCCGCAGAGTGGATCAAAACAGGGAAGCCCACGGCACTGGGAGCGATCTCCGGCGCGGTCGCCGGGCTGGTCGGCATTACACCAGCTGCCGGCTTTGTCACACCCATTTCGGCACTTTGGATTGGCATCATCACGGGATTGTTCTGCTTCAGCATGGTGTTCTTCGTCAAAGCGAAGTTTAGCTACGACGATTCGCTGGATGCTTTTGGCGTACATGGCGCGGGTGGAACCATGGGGGCCATCCTTACGGGTATCTTCGCCACTTCCGCGATCAACCCGATCTTTGGAGCCGGCAAAGCGACTGGTCTTCTGGAGGGCAACGCACACCAGTTGCTTAATCAGACGGTTGGCATCGCAATCGCATGGAGTATCTCTATCGTTGGCACACTGGCCTTGCTGTTTCTGGTCGATAAGACGGTTGGACTCCGCGTGTCGGCAGAAGATGAAGATACCGGATTGGACCTGTCGCAGCATGGCGAGGAGGGTTACCACGCCGAGCCATCCTATTAGCTGCGAGGGTTAGCTTCTGTTTCACGCGCAGGGACGACAGCACCCACCCGCTTCGTGCACAATGACGGAGCTTCGCGAAGAAAAGATCGTGAGAAGGATCACACTCGATGCACAAGATTGAAGCAGTCATCCAGCCAGGCAAGCTGGAAGCGGTGAAAGAAGCCTTGATTGAGATAGGAATAGCCGGCATCACCATTCTTGAGGCGCGGGGCCATGGCCGGCAAAAGGGCCACACGGAGTTCTACCGCGGTCGAGAGTATGCCGTGGATCTCCTGCCCAAGATCAAGCTGGAAACGGTTGTCTCAGAAGATATGGTGGACAAGGCGGTCGCTGCGATTGTCACGGCTGCTCAGACCGGATCTATCGGCGATGGCAAGATTTTCTTGACGCGGATTGATGATGCAATCCGTATTCGCAACGAAGACCGTGGAGATGCTGCCCTGTAAGTTTCGTCATTTGAAAGAATGCGGCAGCATAGTCAGACGAGGCCGGCATGATCAAAGAAGACGCCACGCCGGACCGTTCCAGGCAGGAATACCTCCGTGTTATGACGGAACTGCGTGACGATTTCCGGGCAGGCCGCCGCAGTGGTATCGAAATCATACGCTCAAGGTCGGTGGCTGCGGAGGCACTTGTACAAAGTCTCTGGCGCGCTGCGGGTGCAAAGGATGCAAGCCTCGACTCGGGCGTAGTTGTCACTGCGGTGGGTGGTTATGGCCGGTCAGAACTCTTCCCTGCTTCTGACCTCGACCTGTTGTTTCTAGTTGAAGACGCGGGAAGAGAGAAAGCTGCCAAGGACTCAGTCCGTAAGATTTGCCAGCAGCTTTGGGATAGCGGGATCCGTGTGGCTGCATCCACGCGGCTGATCATCGAGTGTGAGCGCTTTGATCCTGCCAACACTGAGTTCACCCTGTCGCTGCTGGAAGCGCGCCGGGTAGCCGGTGACGCCGGGCTTGCTGACCGGCTGCTGCAGAAAAGTTTACCGGAGCTGCTGGGCCGTGAGCGAAAAGCGATAAGCGCGCGGCTGCTTGAACTGACAGCAGAGCGCCATGCACGCTATGGCGACACCCTGTTCCACCTGGAGCCGAATGTAAAGGAGTGCCCCGGAGGCCTCCGCGACGCAAATGTCTGTGGCTGGCTTGCACAAATGAATGTGGAGTCGCAGCCATCCGGCACGGAATTTGAGGACGCATTTGCCTTTCTGGCGTCAGTACGGTGTTTTCTGCACTTGCAAACTGGGCGCGATGTGAACGCACTGGACTGGAAAACACAGGACGATGCGGCACGCAGTGGCATCGGCGCTCCGGGTGGCCTGCCGCGCGATGCAGCCCATTGGATGCAGCTCTATTTCCGGCACGCACGCGTAGTGGCGCGACGGCTTGAACACCAGGTCGACAGTCTTCCCAAAGGAAGGCCCCTGCTTCGCATGCCGCAGGCGTTCCGCCACCGCACAGGTGCGGAGACATCGGGCATACGTGTCGAACGTGGCCGCGTGAGCTTGAACAAAGCTACGCCCGAGTACGATCCAGCCGAAGATGCAGACGCGGTACTGCGCGCCTTTCAGACAGTGGCTGAGACAGGTGCCGGCCTCCAATCCGAAACAGAGGCGCGGTTGGAGGACGTCGTCCCGGTCCTGGCCTCTCAGCTGGAAGAAGGGTCAGCACTGTGGCAGCGGCTGCGGCTTATTCTTCTGGGCTCGTACGCGGGTAAAGCCTTACGATCCATGCACGCGCTCGGGCTGCTGGAGCTGCTGCTGCCAGAGTTCCACGGCATTGACGCACTGGTGATTCGCGATGCGTACCACCGGTACACCGTCGATGAACACACCTTTGTGGTGATTGATACACTGCACAGCTTCGCGGTGCCGGATGAAGGTCCGATCGGGCAATGGAAGAAGCGTTTTTCCGGCACCGCGCGTGACCTGCAGCACCCGGACCTGCTGTACCTTGCTGCCCTGCTGCACGACACCGGCAAGGGACGGTCAACCGATGAACATACACAGGAGAGTGCCCGCCTTGCGGCCGGCGTGCTGTCTCGCCTGGAGTTGAATGAATATGAGTCGCGGTTAGTCACAACGCTGATTGCAAACCACCTGGAGATGAGTGCCGCTCTGCGACGCGACATCTTCGACGGGGAGACGGTGCGCACGTTCGCCAGCAAAGTACAGGCACCGGAAGAGCTGCGCATGCTGGCTTTGTTTACCTTTGCGGACATACAGGCAGTCCATCCTGACGCACTGACACCGTGGAAGGCCGAGAATCTGTGGCGCTTGTACATCGCTACATCCAACTACCTGGACCGAAACATCGATGACGAGCGTGTCGATGCCCGTGTTTCCAGTGAACTGGTACTGCGCGTCACGCAATCGCTGCCCGGGGAGAGTCGTGAACTGTTGCAGTTTCTGGAAGGCTTTCCACAGCGCTACCTGCAGACCCGGTCGCCTGAGCAGATCCGTACGCACTACAACATGAGCAAATCATTGGGTGGGGATCCGGTACAACTGCACTTCGCCTGGCATGCTGACCGCAGCGAGATTGTGCTGGTGACGCCTGACCGGCAGCTGCTGTTTGCGCGCGTCGCAGGTGTGCTGGCTGCATGGGGCATGAACATCATCACGGCAGATGCCTTCAGCAATGCCGCCGGTATTGTGCTGGACACCTTCCGTTTTACCGACAGCTTCAAGACGCTTGAGAGGAATGTGTCCGAACGGCAGCGCCTGGTGCAAAGCGTCCATGATGCCATTGCTGACCCGGAACTGGCCGGGCAGATGATTGCCAACCGCAAGCGTTCCCGCAGGCGCGCACCGCTGTTGGAGGTAAGCACTTCCGTTCACTTTGACACGGAATCGTCCACCCATTCGACCCTGCTGCAAGTTGTGTCGCAAGACCTACCGGGTCTGCTGTACGCCATCAGCACCACGCTGGGCGAGGCCCGCTGCAACATCAAGGTCGCTGTCATCGATACCGAGGGCGAAACGGCGATCGACGTGTTCTACGTCACCAGCGAGGATGAGCCGCTGGACCGGGAGAAGCTGCCTGCCTTGCGTGAGAAGATACTTGTGGCCATCGAGGCGAATGCCGGGGTCCCGGTTACGAGGGTGTGACGTTCTTGTACGGATTACGACATTGCACCTGCTTCGTGAGCGCTAAAGCTGAGATTGCAGCAGCACGGCGATCATCTCCTCGCGCTCCTGCTGAATCGTTCCCCCGTACACCGGCCTGCCTGCGCGACGGTACCAGTAAGCGGCGTTTACAGGGTCGCCTTCTTCCCGATGCAATAAAGCATGCACCCAGGCGCACTCGGCGTCAGTGCCCGCCTGCGCCTCCTCGTGGGCGGCATCCCAGTGATTGTGAGCGGCATGCCACAGCGCCCGCAGCGCGCGTTTCCGGTAAGCTTCGACGGGCTGCTTGGTGAAGCTCGCGACGGTGGGTGTCATGGACATGTGCCTATACTCTACGATCAGATTACGATGCAGTCCGCAGATGTGAAACACGCAGCAGCTTCATCGTCCAATGAAGTGCCAATCATCCAGGTAGAGTCTCTCGCAAAGGCTTACCGAACCGGCCGCGGCGTAGTGAATCTGTTCCAAGGGCTGTGCTTGCAGGTACATACCGGTGAATTGCTGGCCGTTGTGGGTGAGAGCGGTGCAGGCAAAAGCTCTCTGCTGCATCTGCTGGCGGCAATGGATAGGCCCAGCGCGGGCAGCGTCATTGTCGATGGGGTCAATCTTGCGGGCCTGAACACGCGAGCCCAGGCAGATTTTCGCAACAGGACCGTCGGCTATGTGTGGCAGTTTCATTACTTGTTGCCGGAATTTACCGCACTTGAGAACGTCGCCATGCCACTGCTGGCACGCGGGGTACGGCGGCATACCGCGCTACGCAAAGCAGAATACTGGCTGAGCCAGATCGAACTCGGTCATCGTGCAATGCATCGGTCCGGCGAGCTTTCCGGCGGGGAACAGCAACGTGTGTCGCTGGCCAGGGCACTGGTAACAGAACCTAGAGTGTTACTGGCCGACGAACCCACAGGCGATCTGGACAGCCGCACGGCAGAGGTCGTTTTTGGGCTGCTGGAGTCGCTCCACAGGCTTCACAGGTTGACGTCTATCTTGGTGACACACCATCTCGGTTTCGCTGGACGGTGTGATCGGATGCTGGTTTTGCGTGATGGCGTGCTGCAGTCACCTGAGGGAATTTGACGCGGTGCACAGCCGGTATGGCGACCGCACGGTCAGCATCGTTTTTCAACAGCCCGCGTCTAAATGTTGCATAGAGAAGGCATTTGCCTGATAACGTGTTGCCTAAGTTCAGAGGCAGTTCAATACAGCGTTCGCAACAGGTAAACTGGTTAAGTAAGGGTGTGGGAAGCGACTCGCCAGCGTGTCTCTGGCGGTCGGGTTCCAGGTGTTTCCGCATCCATGTTCGCGATGCGGAGACGAGCAGGGAACCATTGGCCTCCGGTGTGGCAGCATGCCGCCTGGGGCGCTAGGGGGAGCATGTTCGAGCGTTATACCGAAAAAGCACGGCGCGTTATCTTTTTTGCGCGCTACGAAGCCAGTCAGTTCGGCTCACCCTACATCGAAACGGAGCACCTGCTGTTGGGGCTGCTGCGTGAAGACAAGGCATTAACAAATCGTTTTCTCCGTTCCCACGCTTCGGTGGAATCAATCCGAAAGCAAATCGAAGGTCACACGACCATTCGTGAGAAGGTATCGACCTCTGTTGATCTGCCGCTGTCCAACGAGTGCAAGCGGGTTCTCGCCTATGCGGCTGAGGAAGCTGAACGGTTGAGCCATAAGCACATTGGAACGGAGCATCTGCTACTGGGCCTGCTGCGCGAGGAGAAGTGCTTTGCCGCGGAAATTCTAATGGAGCGCGGCCTGCGGCTGCCTACCATCCGGGAAGAACTGCAACGCACCACGCAGGACAAGCCGGCACAACAGCAGCAGCAGGGTAAACAGCAGCGCTCCAGTGGCGCACCGGCAGCCGAGCAAAGCATGCTGGCTGAGTTCTCTCGCGACCTGACCCAGGCTGCGATGGATCAGCAGCTTGATCCGCTGGTTGGACGTGACACTGAAGTCGACCGCGTCATCCAAATCCTGTGCCGTCGCACAAAGAACAATCCCGTGCTGATTGGTGAGCCGGGTGTAGGCAAAACTGCCATTGTCGAGGGACTGGCACAGAAGATTGCAGACGGTGAGGTGCCCAGCTTTCTAGCGGAAAAGCGCGTTCTTTCTCTCGACCTGTCCCTGATCGTCGCGGGTACGAAGTACCGCGGGCAGTTTGAAGAGCGGCTGAAGACCATCATGAAGGAGTTGATGGAGAATCAGAACTCCATTGTTTTTATTGATGAACTCCACACCCTGGTCGGTGCCGGTTCAGCGGAAGGTTCGCTGGATGCGGCAAATATCCTAAAGCCGGCCCTTAGCCGCGGCGAGATCCAGTGCATAGGTGCGACAACGCCGGCCGAGTTTCGCAAATCTATTGAAAAAGATCGTTCCCTGGAGCGCCGCTTCCAAGCTGTAAAGGTTCCTCCTCCAAATGAGGAGGACGCCATTAAGATCATCCAGGGCATCAAGGACAAGTACGAGAAATTTCACGCCGTCAGCTACACGGACGATGCGATCACGTACTCTGTCACCCACTCGAGTCGCTACATTCCGGATCGTTTTCTGCCGGACAAGGCCATCGATCTGATCGATGAAGCTGGCGCTCGCGTGAAACTCCGCCAAACTACCCTGCCGGAGGAGCTTACCGAGGTTCAGAAGCGCATCAAGTTCATCGTGCACCGCATGGAAAATGCGATTGCAAACCACGAATTCGAGAAAGCGCGCTTCTACTCCGATGAGGAGCGTAAAGAACGTGAGAACCTACGTGCCTTGCGCGACAAGTACCATCTGGATGATTCTTCTTCGGGCATCGTAACCAAGGAAGACATTGAAGACGTCGTCAGCCGCTGGACCGGTGTACCGATTACTTCTCTAAAGGAAGAAGAAACAGCCAAGCTGCTCCGTGTGGAAGAAGAGTTGCACAAGCGCGTCATCTCACAAGACAAAGCCATCAGTGCTCTGTCACGTGCGATTCGCCGTTCGCGTGCAGGCCTGAAAAATCCCTCGCGTCCGATCGGTTCGTTCCTCTTCCTGGGGCCAACCGGCGTTGGCAAGACGGAAATGGCGCGTACCCTGGCGCAGTTCCTTTTCGGCTCAGACAAGTCGCTGATTCGGTTCGACATGTCGGAGTTCATGGAGAAGCATTCCGTCAGCAAATTGATCGGTTCACCTCCAGGTTACGTGGGTTACGAAGAGGGTGGTCAGCTGACGGAACGTGTGAAGCGTTCCCCGTATTCAGTCGTGCTGCTCGACGAGATTGAGAAAGCACACCCGGATGTCTTCAACCTGCTGCTGCAGGTATTCGAAGATGGTCACCTGACGGATGGTCTGGGCAACACCGTCGACTTCAAGAACACTATCCTGATCATGACCTCGAATATTGGCGCCAAGCACCTGATGAAGCGCGAAGGTCTCGGCTTTCAGTCGAACAAGGACGAGATCGTCATGGAGAAGATGGAAGAGATGGTGAAGGGCGAGGTCAAGCGGACCTTTAACCCTGAATTCATCAACCGCCTTGACGAAATCATTGTCTTCACAGCCCTGTCCGACGCAGACCTGATGCAGATTGTGGAACTGTTGGTGCAGAGCCTCAACGTTAACCTGGTACATAAGGCAATCACCATCTCGGTCAACGATGATGCCAAGAAGTGGATTCTCGACAAAACTCTTGTGGATCGCTCTTACGGTGCACGTCCACTGCGCCGTGCTTTACAGCGCTACGTGGAAGACCCACTCTCAGAAGCACTGATTGCGGGGCAAATCACCCAGCGTCCGGCGTTTCTCGAGGTCTACCTGGGCAACGACCAACTGTTTTACCGTCCCGTGGCTCAGGAAGGTAATGAGCAAATGGAAGGCGCGGCGCTTTCGCTCATCTAGTATGGCGCCGCACCAAGAGAAGAGGGAGGCCTATAGGCCTCCCTCTTCTCGCTTTCGGCATGCTGCTATACCAGTGACCGACCCTTCTTTGCCGTCGTGTCTACCTGCTCAAGAGCAGTATCTGCGAGGCTGGCAAGCTTCTCCTTGGCATCACTGTACGCAGTGTGCAGTGATTCACTAGCTTTGGCGTAGGCATCGTCCAGCTGACTGACGCTTTTCTTATAGGTCGTCTGCGCTTCCTTGCTGAGGCGCTCTGCCTGATCTTTGAGGTAATCGCCTGCTTCGTCGACATAGTCGCCGGCTTCATCGTAGACCTTGCCGATCTTCTCACGCGTCTGTTCACCGGACTGCGGCGCGTAGAGCAGCGCAACGATGGAGCCCGCGGTGAGTCCGGAGATAAATGCAATCCAAAAGCTCTTGCTGCTCATGAGTCCTCGCTTCTCGCCTATGGCGGATTTCCTGCGTGTGATGGGCATGATGTGATGCAGGTTGTCCTGCAAGCCGCCAAAGCTAGGCGAGCCCCGCCAGTTCCCTTGCCCGTACAAAGACCCTGGTGAACATGGCACGGTCAAGCCGCCCAGTATTGGTGTTGCGCAAAGACGGATGATAGCTGGACAACAGGACCGTGCCATTCGGCAGGCGGTACTCTGCGCCATGGGCAAAGAGGTACTCCCGGCGAGATGCTATTACTCCCTCGCCGATAAGAAAGTTCAGGAAGCCATCAAACGCGATACGTCCCAGCGCTACGACCACTCGCAGCCTCTTCAACGCATGGATTTCTGCAGCTAAATGCGACGCACAGTTGCGGATTTCCTGCGGTGTGGGCTTGTCAGCGGGCGGCGCACAACGGCAGATCGACGCAATACGCGCATAGCGCAGCTTCAACCCATCGTCACGCGAGGTCGCCTCCGCCTGACTGGCGAAGCCTGTTTCATACAGAACCGGGTACATGAAGTTTCCAGCTCCATCCCCGGTAAACGGCCTGCCGGTGCGGTTGGCACCATGCGCTCCAGGTGCAAGGCCAACGATTAACACACGTGCGCTTGGATCGCCGAAGCCGGGCACAGGCAGTGTCCAGTACTCCCAGTCGAGGTAGGCGCGCCGCTTGGTTTCGCCCAGTGCCGTGCAGTACGCTCGCAAACGCGGGCATCGAGTGCACGCGATCACATCTGTGCTGACTTGCTGTAGTTCCGCCGCGGCATGCGCGGCGCGTGCAGTTGGCATGGCGTCTCAAAGGAATGGTAGCGTGAAATGGATGTGCACTGCAGGGCCATGAAGACCCGCAGAGGAGACCTGACCTGTTAGACAGCCGCGATATGCGTAGCCGAGGCATGACACGCCTGCAAGGCAGCTTGCTCTCCCGCTGGGACAGGCTGGCCCGGTCGGGTCTTGTGACAGTCTTCGGTTTGCTGCTCGTGCTGGCAATACTGGGTATTGTGTGGATGGCGCATGTTCAAGGGCGTATCCATAAATTCACCACAACGCAGGATTTGCCTGAGCAGGTCGCGCCTGGCATTCGCCCCGGTGGCCAGGATCTTGTTCATCTAAACCGTTTCGAAGTGGCTGGGTCCATGGTGCCGCAATTTACAGCGGCTACGCTGGCTCCGGGTGATGGCATGCTCATGCTGCAGGCCGCCTTGAACATTCCAGGCCACGGAGAGATCCCTATTTTGCTTGGGACGAGCGAAGCGGAACTGATGACGCCAAGTACGAACCTGGACGGAGCGAAGTTCAGTGTGACGGTGCAGAGCCGCGAAGGCTCCCGCTGGTCGATCCCGGTTGAGATGGTCGCCGGCCGCCCGTCCACCCACCAGAACACGGCTATTCTGCCGGGCGGCAGCCGCTCTGAAGCACATTTCTCACCCAATGTCAGCCTGCCAGATGGCAGCACACTGCACACCGGCGTGGAAGCTACAGTCTCTTCCTCAATGACCAGTCGCGGCCTGGAACTGGATCTCTCCGTGCGGAACATAAGCACTGCGTCGAGCGGGGTTACACTGACATGGTTGCCACGCATCTTGGCATCGCAGGCGGGCCTGCAGGGCATGTCTGTGTTGCCTCCCGCCCAGACTTCCAACCCTGGTCCACACAGCGAACAGCCGCTGGGGCTGCACGGCATGGATGAAACGTTCAGCAATCTGCAACACAGTTACCTGAGCGCTGGGCCGGAGGTCATGCTGCGAAACCCGGCCGATGGGTACACGCTTCGGTTTACCGCGCTTACACCCAGCATCCGAAGCGTTCACATCCAGGCCGACGCGCTCGACCGCGCGGTGCTGGTCGCTTTCAGCACAGCCGGGCGGCCCTCCTCAGATGAGGCACAGACCGTCGTAGCGCCCGGCGAAAGCCTGCACTGGCGACTGCGCATAGAGGCTGTTCCCAATGTCCTTGCTACAACGCAAACTCCATAACAGGCATGTGCAAAGTGACGCGCAGGTTTGACCCCCTGAGCGCGTGTCCGTACCATGATGAGAGCCGGTGACGATGCCTGCGACAGCCTGCCGCAGCCCGCCGCACAGACCCATCCCAGAAGGCAATCGATTTTGACTCCGAACGAAACAGAAGACGTGGCCGAGATGACCTCGGTTGAAACAACAGAGCCCCAGCAGACACAGAATGTCAGCGAGCAAAGTGGACTGATCCGCCCGAATTCGCCTGCCCTGAACCCGGAACTGACACGCGAAATCGCCGTCGAAGTGCCTGCGGACCAGGTAAGCAAGGCTTACTCAAAGATCGTGCGTCGCTATCAAAAGCTGGCCCGCATTCCGGGTTTTCGCGCGGGCAAGGTACCGGAATCGCTGGTGCGCAACCGTTTCGCAAAGGAAGTTCGGCAGGAAGTAATGGATTCGCTGGTACAGGAACGCTTTCGCAGCGAAATGGAGTCGGCCAATCTCCAGCCGATTTCGCAGCCCCAGATTATTGAATTGAATCTACAGGACGAGCAACCGTTGCGCTTCCGCGCCCAGTTTGAGGTGGCGCCGGTAATCGACGTAACCGGGTACGACGCAGTCACTGTGGAAAGGCCTTCGGTCCAACTGGAAGACGCTGAGTACGACGCCGAACTGGATCGTGTGCTGGATTCCCACTCCACCATCGAAACGGTGGAAGAAGATCGCCCGCTTGCCGATGGCGATTGGGCGGAGATCACTTTCAAGGGAACGCGCCGCAAAACTGAAGGTGAGACACTCCCGCTGGAAGCGGCGGACACAGACGAGATTGACGGCGACGACGTAATGGTTGAGATTGGCGGCAAGAATACACTGCCGGCTTTTAACGATGCATTACGAGGCCAGTCAAAAGGCGGCGAATTTGACCTGGAGGTCGCGTACCCGGCCGACTTTGGCGATGTTCGCCTTGCCGGCCTGACCATCGACTACAGCGTGAAAGTCAACGCTATCAAGCAGAAAACGCTTCCAGAAAAAAACGATGATTTCGCCAAGCAGCTGGGCGATTTCGAGACCTGGGAGGCCTTTACCAACACACTGCGCGAAAACGCTACCAATGGCAAAAAGCAAAACTTGGAGAACGAATCCAAGGGCAGGCTGGTCGATGGTCTGGTCGAGAAGTTCCAATTCCCCGTGCCGGAAAGCTTCGTGCAGCAGCAGATTGATGTGCGCCTGGATCGCGGCCTTCGTGCCTTGGCCCAGCAGGGCATGACGCGCGAGCAGATGCAGACGCTGGACTTTGCCCGTCTGCGCGATGCGCAGCGTGATGAGGCCGTGAAAGAGGTGAAAGCATCCCTGATACTGGACAAAGTTGCAGAGACCATGGGCATCCAGATCAAGGATGAAGATGTCGAGCGGGAGCTGATGATGCTGTCCATGCAGTCACGCGAGCCGCTGGAGCAACTACGTGAACGCCTGAATGCGGATGGCGGTATCAATCGCATGCGCGAACAGATGCGGCGCGAAGCAACTGCCACGACACTCTACGAAAAGATGGCGTAAGTGGTTGAAGTGCACGCGGTAAATGGCAGCGAGCTCCTGATATAGGTCTCCCCTTTACTTCAACGAAGACAGAGCAAAACGGAACACGAGGGAGAACATGGGTCTGATTCCAATGGTGCTCGAGCAGACGAGCCGGGGCGAACGCTCCTACGACATCTACAGTCGTCTGCTGCGCGACAACATCATCTTTCTTGGAACTCCGATTGACGACAACGTCGGTAACTTGATCATTGCGCAACTGCTATTCCTTTCCGGTGAAGACCCGGACAAGGACATCCAGCTGTACATCAACTCGCCGGGTGGCTCTGTAAGTGCCGGCATGGCGATTTATGACACCATGCAGTACATCAAGAACGATGTTTCAACACTCTGCATTGGGCAGGCTGCAAGTATGGGAGCCTTCCTGCTGATGGCAGGTAAGCAGGGCAAACGCTTTTCCCTGCCGAACTCCCGCATCCTGATCCACCAACCACTGATCATGGGCGGCGGCATCCAGGGGCAGGCGACCGAGATCGACATCCATGCACGCGAGATCCTGCGGCTACGCGAACGCATGAACAAGATCATGGCCGACCACAGTGGCCAGACCTTTGAACAGATTGAACGCGACACCGACCGCGACTTCACGATGGGTGCGCAGCAGGCCAAGGAATACGGCATTATTGACGACATCATCACTCGGCCTCGGACCTAAGCAGGAGGAGGCCTACTTGCAGAAAGGTTCGGCATTAGCCGGACCCTTTCTTTTGCCTTTTCCATGCATTACCCAGGCTCTGCCGAGATACCTGGAGCTTCACAATGACGCTGCTGGACCTTTTTGGTAGCGTGTGTAGCCGGTGTAAACTTATGTTCGACGGTGGACACACCGTGCAAGGAGTTGTCAATCCGTATGAAGACTTCCAAGGGCTCTGACGACTCGCTCCGCTGTTCTTTTTGCCACAAGTCGCAGGACACGGTTGCCAAGCTGATTTCCTCCCCGTCCGATTATCCGCGGGCCTACATTTGCGACGAGTGCGTTGCAGTGTGCAACTCGATCTTGGACGATGATCGTACAGAAGTTCAGGCGGGTCAGGCACCGGCACACCTGCCCAAGCCGCATGAGGTTAAGGCTTTTCTTGACGAGTATGTGATCGGCCAGGATCAGACCAAGAAGAAGCTTGCCGTAGCCGTTTACAACCATTACAAGCGCATCCAGATGAACCGCACACGCGGAAATGATGTGGAATTGGCAAAATCAAACATACTGCTGGTGGGCCCGACTGGCAGCGGCAAAACGCTGCTGGCGCAGACCCTGGCAAAGATGCTGGACGTTCCTTTTGCCATTGTGGATGCCACCACGCTTACGGAGGCTGGCTATGTTGGCGAAGATGTTGAGAACATCATCCTGAAGCTGCTGCAAGCTGCTGATGGTGATGTGCAGAAGACCCAAAGCGGCATTATTTACATCGACGAGATCGATAAAATCGGTCGGAAGGACGAGAACCCTTCCATTACCCGCGATGTAAGCGGCGAAGGTGTGCAGCAGGCACTGCTGAAGCTGCTTGAGGGCACCATTGCAAATGTGCCTCCGCAGGGGGGACGCAAGCATCCGCACCAGGAGTTCACGATCGTTGATACAACCAACATCCTGTTCATCTGCGGCGGTGCATTTGTCGGACTTGAGAAGGTAATCGGGCGCCGTGTTGGTAAAAAAGCCTTGGGCTTTAAGACAGCCGGTATCGACAGCAAAGAGGCGGAAGTGACACCGATTCGTGCCCAGCGCGATACGGAACTGTTGCGTCAGGCTGAGCCTCAGGACCTGCTGAAGTACGGCCTCATCCCTGAGTTTGTGGGCCGTCTGCCGGTACTTGGCATTCTGGATGAGCTGGATGAGGCAGCGCTGGTCGACATTCTTACGCGGCCACGGAACGCCATTCTGAAGCAGTACGCAAAGCTGTTTGAGTACGAAGGCGTGAAGGTCACGTTTACACCGGATGCAGCGCAGGCTGTGGCACACGAGGCGCTGCAACGGAAGGTGGGAGCGCGTGGCCTTCGCATGATCCTGGAAGAGCTGATGCTTGATTTGATGTATGCCATTCCAACCAATAAAAAGGTAAAGGAACTGGAGATCACAGCTGAGATGGTCAAGAAGCGGAACGTGACCCTGCCTGTTCAGCTTGAAAAGGCTGGCTGATCGCAGCCGGAACAGAACAGATAAGGCGCAGGAATGTTCTCTGCGCCTTATCTGTTTCGTCGCAAACGTTCTCGGCGGCCCATTGTGATTCGGGTTCTCTCCTTATAGACCCGTGAGCCCCTGGATTAGCAATTACAATCGCGTGAAGTACCTGCGCGGCACCCGCATCGGGACTGCCGCGTCAGGCGTCTAATGGAGCAGATATGCCTAAGCCAACAGCTACCCCAAGCGGCGACACACGTAAGCTCCCCATGATGCCTATCCGGGACATGGTTATCTTTCCTCACATGATGACGCCCTTTGTCGTGGGCCGGGAGTCCAGCGTGCGCGCGCTGGAAGAAGCACTTACCGGCGATCGCAAAATCTTCCTGGCGACGCAGCACGACGCCAGCGTCGATGAACCTGGCGGCGACGATATCTTTGAGACCGGCACCATCGGGAACATTGTGCAGAGTGTCAAAATGCCCGACGGCAACATCAAGGTGCTGGTGGAAGGTGTTGAGCGGGCCCGCACGCTGGAGCTGAACGATGAAGACGGCTTCTTTGTTGCGACGGTCCGTACCGGCAAAACTGAACTGGTGATGACCCCCCAAATTGAGCAGCTGATGCAGCTGGTGCAGAGCCGCTTTGAACAGCACCTAAAGCTGCAGCAATCGCTGAACTATGAGACCGTGGTAGCCAGTGTGCGGACTGACGAGCCAACCAAGCTGGCTGACGTCATCGCCGCCAACCTGCAGCTTTCCATTGACGAAAAGCAAGAGCTACTGGACCTGTTTGACCCTGCGCAGCGTCTCTCACGCATTGCGGATGTTCTCGACATTGCAATTGAAAAGCTGAACATGGATCGCACGGTGCAATCACGCGTAAAGCGGCAGATGGAACGCGCGCAAAAAGAGTACTACTTGAACGAGAAGATCAAGGCGATCCAAAAGGAACTGGGGCGTGGCGAAAAGAGTGAGTGGGACGATCTAAAGAAGAAGATCGAAGCTGCCGGTATGCCCAAGGAAGTTTTTGATAAGGCCATTCAGGAACTGAAGAAGCTCGAAGCGATGCCGCCTATGTCAGCTGAATCGACCGTCTCGCGCAACTACCTTGACTGGCTGCTGGCTGTGCCGTGGAAGAAGAAGTCGAAAGACATCCGCAGCATCGATCATGCAGAAAAGATCCTTAACGAGGATCATTACGGCTTGCCGAAGATCAAGGATCGTATTCTTGAGTTTCTGGCAGTTCGCCAGCTCGTGAAAAACCCCAAGGGCTCAATCCTGTGCTTTGTTGGACCTCCAGGTGTGGGTAAAACGTCGCTGGGTATGTCCATTGCCAAGTCAACGGGACGAAAATTTGTTCGTATGTCGCTTGGCGGCGTTCGCGATGAGGCTGAGATTCGCGGCCATCGCCGGACATACATTGGCTCACTGCCTGGTCAGATTATCCAGAGCATGAAGAAGGCGGGAACCAAGAACCCGGTCATAATGCTCGACGAAATTGATAAGATGGCATCCGACTTCCGCGGCGACCCGGCTTCTGCTCTGTTGGAAGTACTTGACCCGGAGCAGAACGCAACGTTTCAGGATCATTATCTCGACGTCTGGCGCCATCCGCCGGGCATCACCTACCTGGAGGCGCTGCCGGAAACCCCGCCGCTGCCCTGGGCGTGGCTGCAGGAGTGGGAGCTCGAATGGTATGTCGCCGAATATAGCCGGTCGGGCTTTACCGGCGGGCTGAACTGGTATCGCGCGATGGATCTGCGCTGGGCGCAGCGCGCGGCGTGGCGCGATCGGCCCAATCCCCGGCCGTTCTTCTTCATCGGCAGCGAGAACGACGTCGATCTCGAAGTCTGGCATGGGGAGGATCCGCTCGGTGCGATTCACAGCCAATATTCGGATGTGCGCCGTATCGAGATGCTGCCGCACGCGGGGCACATGATCCAGCTCGAACGTCCGGACGAGGTCGGCCGGCTGATGGTCGACTATC
>CAXTFT010000010.1:40109-40769 GCA_964243585.1 uncultured Terriglobus sp. | reverse complement strand
GCCCTGGGACCCGTTCTGTTGCGGGTAGCCGTACGGTCGCCCCTGCCCGTTGTTGTACGGCGCCGGCTGCGGCGGCGCGTACGCATACGGCTGGTGCTGCTGCTGCCACACGAGGACAGGCGCGCAGACGCGCCGCAGGTGCAGGTCTTCGTTTTTGCAGATGGCTGCCTGCGCGGGCCTGAAATCGTGTCGCTGCTGGGTATCCGGTTGGCGAAGGAGCAGCACGAGGTAGGTTCATCACTCTTCGCGCAGCCCATGATGCTGGCCGCCGTGCCGCTGGAAGACGACTCCACGCCTGGCGTTGCCACAGCTACGTTGAGCCCGGAAGAGCGCATGCTGACTGCTATCGCTAAGCTGGAAGACCGCGCAGGAAGTGCAGACACGACCGAACTCGGCGACCATCTGGCACTGCTGCGACGCTGGTACTACCGGCCGGAAAAGCAACGCGGAGGAGCTGCCTTCTTTCGCGAGCGGGACATGTGGCCGATTCGGAAGATACTGCGCGCGGCTGCAAAACTGGCAACTCCTGTCATTCCTGAGCCGGTTGAGGGCCTTCCCGCAACGGTCGCGGAAATACCCGCTGAGCACGTTAAGGGCAGCGCATGACGGCACGGCATCGCTTCATCCTGCGTTTCGGCGTGGCCGGTTACGGCGGCGGAA
>CAXTFT010000010.1:0-40099 GCA_964243585.1 uncultured Terriglobus sp. | reverse complement strand
TCATGCCATCCATGGCTTTCTCGCTGCTTTCCGTGTGCAGCGTCTGCGGCGGATTGTTCGTCCTCTTCAATGCGCTGCACCTGTTCCGGCTGCATGCACGCGGCGCTTCGCTGCAAGGGCTAGGCCTTTGGCTGCTGGTAACAGCCATAGTCTCCGCAGTGCTCGGTTATGGATTCGGTGTGCTGCTGTGGTGGCGCGGACGGCGGCCCACCCGCTGACTACGCCTGCGGTGTGCGTACAGCTTGCGGGACTCGAACCCACTGCATGCCTGCGGCTTCGGCAGCAGAAATCCCGGCATCCGCATCCTCAAACACAAGACAGTCCGCCGGACTAACACGAAGCATGGACGCAGCGGTAAGGAATGGCTCAGGATTCGGCTTGCCCTTGTGGTAGTCCTCTGCACAAACGGTGATCGCAAAGCGATCACGTAAGCCCAGGGCCGCCAGGGTACGCTCCACATTGTCACGGGGCGATCCTGACACGATGGCCAGCGGAATGCGTCCATGCGCCTCAACGATGTGTGCCAGCACGGACGCAATTGGCTTCACGTCCGCGACACCTGCCAGGAAACGTGCTTCCTTATCCGCTACCAGCGCCTCAGGATCGAATGCGTACCCATGGAGCTCATTCAACTGCTCGGCCACGCGCAGCGGCGGCACTCCGCCCCACCGATAGAAGAGCTCTTCCGACAGCGTTGCGCCGTACATGGCAAGCGCGGCGGTCCATGCCCTGAGATGCTGCGGCATGGTGTCGGCTACGGTGCCGTCCAGATCGAAAAGATAGGCGCGGAAGCTTCCAAAGGGCAGTGCAAGTGCTTCGATGGACAAGATTCATCTCCATGGTCATGGTATCGCCAACGCTTGATAGACTGCCGATGATGATTGACCTTGCATTTTCCATTCTGGCCGCGGACTTCACGCACCTTGCAGACGAGATTGCGACTGCCGAGCGCGGTGGCGGGACCGTGTGCCACGTCGATGTGATGGACGGTCATTTTGTTCCTAACATCACCTTCGGCCCGCCGGTCGTTGCGGCAGTGCGCAGGGTTACGAAAGTGCCGCTTGACGTACACCTGATGATTGAGGACCCTGACCGCTACATCGCAGACTTTGCCAAGGCCGGTGCGGACTGGCTCATTGTGCATCAGGAGGTCTGCCGCCACCTTTACCGAACGCTCACCTCTATTCGAGAACATGGCATGCAACCTGCCGTCGTCATCAACCCCGCTACGCCTGTTGAGACGCTGATCGAGGTGCTGCCGCTGGTCCACCACGTGCTTGTGATGACAGTCAATCCGGGTTTTGGCGGCCAGAGTTTCATTCCACGCTGCCTGGCAAAAGTGGAGCACCTGCACAGCCTGCGCGAGGAGCTTGGCCTGAGCTACCGGATCGAGGTAGATGGCGGCATCGCACACGATACTGTGGCGAATGCCGTGCAGGCAGGCGCTGATCTGCTGGTAGCAGGATCTGCAGTTTTTGCAGGTCCAGGAAATTCGGAAAAGACAGTTGCAAACGCGGAAGCCTTTCTTCGGAATGCGCGGAGTGCGACAGAAGTTCGCACTTAGAGACCTTCAAGCGGTACTCCCGTCCAAGAAAGAACTCCCCGCTGGCGCTGACGAGTGCCTGCCACGCGGCTTAGAATGGATAGCAAGTCTCCAGGGCGACTCCTTTACCAGAGGCGTTCAGGACCGAGGTCTTCAGGCATGGTGTCAATTTTCTTCCGGTCTGCCGTGGCGCAGCGTTACTTTTTCACGCGCCGTGGTGTTGCCGTCGCTCTTCTGGCAGGCAGTATTGCCGTACCCGCAGTGTTTGCGCAGGCTCCGCAAAGCGCTCCGGCGCCGTCCACCACATCAGACCAGCAGCCCGGCACGACTTCAGCTGCGGGTGACGGCGTGCCGACCGCGGTGATCAGCAACACTGCACCGAAGCGCGGTCGTGCCCGCAAATCTTCAGAAGAAAAAGTCCGTCAGTCCAAAGACACCATCAAAGAAGAGAAGACGCAGAAGCGCCAGATGAAGATCAATCCGCTGGGTAATGTGAAATCTGACCAGCCGGATAAGCAGTTGTATGACAAGGCACTTGTAGCCATCAACAAGGGCCGCTATGAAGTCGCCCGTCTTGATCTTCAGACGCTGCTTTCAACCTACCCAGACTCGGAATACCAGATGCGTTCCAAGCTGGCCTTTGCGGACAGCTGGTACCGCGAAGGCGGCAGCGGCGCGCTGGCCCAGGCTGAAACTGAGTACCACGACTTCATCATCTTTTTTCCCAACGCACCGGAAGCCGCGGAAGCGCAGATGCGCATTGGAGACATCTACTTTAAGCAAATGGACCGTCCGGACCGCGACTACACCAAGGTCGTTCATGCGCAGGATGAGTACCGCAATATGCTGAACCAGTACCCGGACTCAAAGCTGATTCCTGAGGCAAAGCAGAAACTGCGCGAAGTGCAGGAGGTGCTGGCGCAGCGTGAAAGCGGCATTGGCGACTTCTACACCCGTCATGAAAACTGGGTCGCATCCATTGCGCGCTACCAGACGGTAGTGGATACCTACCCGCTGTACAGCCACATCGACCAGACGCTGATCGGCCTGGGCGATGCCTACGCCGCGCAGGCACGCTATATTCGCACGGTAAAACTGCCAGAGGACGCGCGCGCACGGCTGCTGAAGACCTATGACGATCAGGCTATTGCGGCCTACAGCCGCGTGGTTCTGCAATACGCCGCATCGCCCCACATGGAAGACGCAAGAGATCGCCTGGAGGCGATGAATGTGCCGATACCTGAGCCAACAGCAGAACAGATTGCTGCAAGCCAGGCACTTGAAGACAGCCGCCAGACCTACACCCTGGCGAATCGTGCCAAAGGCCTGCTCCTGCGTGGGCCTGATACGGTTCAGTCCGCTCGTCTTGGCGAACCGGCGTTGGCCGATCCCAAGGCAACAACTGCTCCTGAAGTAACGAAGCGCGCTGAAAACGCCTATAAGGCGGCCGTGGAACCGAACACGTCAACACGCGCGCCCTTGCCTGCAGCACAGGCCTCGCCCGACGGTGCTGCGACTGCAACTGCCCCGGGCGCAGGCACTGCATTGTCTCCCAGTCTGCAGGACATTCCGTCCGCGGACGCTGTTACATCAGCACCGGCTGGCACCGGTTTTACGGCCACGCCGCCCGGCGTTGCCCCGCTTAGCAGCGGCAGCGGTGGTAATAGTGTGGGTGTCACCATCCTGACACCCGGCGCTACCGCCAGCACACCAACCAGCAACGGCCTGAACGCTGTTGGACCCGCAAATAACACGGCCCTGCCGCCGATTGAAAGGGCAGCGGAAGCGCCGGACGCTGTAAACGATGTGGCGGGTCAGAAGACACCGGCAGCGCAGACACCCGTGTTTGACAAGAAGGGCAACCAGAAGAAGGCCAAGCCCGAGTTTGACAAGGATGACGAGTCTTCCAGCACGCACAAGAAGAAGAAGGGCCTGAAGAAGCTGAACCCCTTCTAAGCTCCACCGTTGCGCTGTAAAAGGGCAGCCTATGTGGCTGCCCTTTTGTGCTGCACACTTGCTACACTGGGCAGCCATGCGCCTTTCTACTGCTCTTCTCGTGTTGTTGTTTGCAGTGCCCGCCGTCTTCGCCCAGGCACCTGCAACTGCGCCAGCGGCCACCGGTGTTGCGCCGACGACCACCACCATTGCTGTCGTTTCGCCTGAGGTGCATCCCGACCACACGGTGACACTGCGCTTCGAGGCTCCGAATGCGCAGAAGGTGACGGTCAGCGTGGAGGGCGATCCTAAGCCTCTGCCGCTGACGAAGAATGCGGCAGGCGTGTGGGAAGTGACCACCGAGCCGAAAGCACCGGAGTTCTACGGCTACAGCTTTTCCGTCGACGGCAAGCGCGAACTGGACCCGCGCAATCCCAACGTGCGCCCCAACCTGCTGAGCCCCACGACCGTATTGCATGTTCTGGCAGCGACACCCCAGCCATGGGATCTGACCGACATCCCGCATGGAGAGGTGACACACCATGTCTATGAGTCGAAGCTGGCCGCCAAAGACGGCTATTCTACGGACCGCGACCTCTACGTGTACACGCCGCCAGGCTACGATGCGAAGCGCAAGGAGACCTACCCGGTGCTGTACCTCATCCACGGCTTCTCCGACGCGGCGAATGGCTGGGTTGAGGCGGGTCAGGCCAACCTGATCTTTGACTCACTCCTGCACGACGGCAAGGTCAAGCCCTTCGTCGTGGTGATGCCTAAGGGCTACGGAACCATGGAGATGATCGAGACAAAGGCCACAGCACGGCCTCCGGCGCTAGGCGTCAAGAACCAGGAAACCTTCTCCGACCAGATGCTGCACGAGATCCTGCCCATGGTGGAGGCACGCTACAACATCGCGCGTGACCCGGCACACCGCGCCATGGCGGGCCTGTCCATGGGCGGCGGTCACAGCCAGTACACCGCCCTGAACCATCCGGAGGTCTTCGGCTATGTGGGCATGTTCTCGTCGGGCATTACCTCTGCCGTGGCCGACATCCGCGGCAAGGACGTAGACGCCGCTACCTACGACAAAGCATTCAAGGCAATGCTGCCGAATATCGCAACGCAGGTACCCGTCAAGCTGCTCTGGATCTCCTGCGGCACCGAAGATTCTCTCATTAGCGTGAACCACGGCTTCGAGACGTGGGCGAAGACCAACCTGAAGGGCAACGTGCAGGTGCGCGACACCCTCGGTATGCACACCTGGATGGTGTGGCGCGACGACCTGATCGCGTTTACGCCGCTGCTGTTCAAGTGAGTTCATGAAACGTTCACTTAACATCTTCGTGGCGTTGTCAATGATCAACTTCGCCATCTTTCTTGTAGTCGCTCTCACCCTCGGGGGTGATGCACTGAATGGCAAAGTTGTGAACGGGCACTACTTTTCTTTCCAGCCATGGAAAGCTGATGGAAGTGTCGAGACCAATCTTCACTTATAGCAAGTGGCACGCACTTACCCTTGCAGCCTCTTAGCCATTGGTCATGCTTTCCGCTTGGTGGCTGAGGCGCAACCATCCTCAACCCGTGCCTGCGTGGCTACCTACTTGGCTGAGTAAATACACCAAGTAGACTGAAGGAGCGCCACAACCGGCGCTCCTTTCTTATGCCCAACGAACTGCCCAAAGCCTACGACCCCGCCGCCATCGAACAGAAGTGGGCGGAGTTCTGGGTCCGCGAACACATCTTCTCCTCGCCTCAAAGCTCTCAAAACGAGAACGGCACGGAGCCCTTCACCATGCTGCTGCCGCCGCCCAACGTGACGGGCCGCCTGCACATGGGCCACATGCTCAACCAGACCGAGATGGACATCCTGGCGCGCTGGCACCGCATGCGCGGCGAGGAAGCCGTGTGGGTTCCGGGCACCGACCACGCCGGCATCGCCACGCAGATGATGGTGGAAAAGCAGCTTGCAGCCGAGGGCACGCACCGCAAGGAGATTGGCCGCGAAGCCTTCCTGGAGCGCGTGTGGCACTGGAAGGCACAGTACGGCGGTGCCATCACCGGGCAGATGCGCCGCCTGGGTGCCAGCGTGGACTGGGGCCGCGAATACTTCACCATGGACGACAACCTGTCTGGCGCCGTGACCGAGGCCTTCGTGCGGCTGTACGAGCAGGGGCTGATCTACCGCGGCAGCTACATCGTCAACTGGGATCCTGTGCAGCAGACCGCTGTGAGCGATCTCGAGGTTGAGCATAAGGAGACTGCGGGCAAGCTGTACAGCATCCGCTATCCCTTCGCGGACGGTAGCGGCTCCATCGTCATCGCGACTACTCGCCCGGAGACCATGCTGGGTGACACCGCCGTCGTCGTCAACCCGGCTGACGAGCGCTACACCGCGCTGGTCGGCAAAACGATCAAGCTGCCGCTGGTAGACCGTGATATTCCACTACTCGCAGACGAGTGGGCGAAGCCCGAGTTCGGCACTGGCGCGGTCAAGGTCACGCCCGCGCACGACCCGAACGACTACGAGATCGGCAAGCGCCACCAGTTAGCCGAGTTAACCATCATGGACGAGACCGCGCACATTTACCTGCCAGGCTCGCCCTACCACGGCATGGAGCGCTACGCCGCGCGCGAACGCATCCTGGCGGACCTGAACGCGCTGGGCCTGCTGGTTGACGTCAAGGACCACACTCTCTCCATTGCCACGTCGCAGCGCAGCGGTGCCGTCATAGAGCCGCGCCTGTCCATGCAGTGGTTCCTCAAGATTCAGCCGTTGGCTGACAAGGCCATCGCCGCTGTCGAAGAAGGCCACATCAAGTTCACGCCCGCTAACTACTCGAAGACGTACTTTGAGTGGATGCGCAATATCCATGACTGGTGCATTAGCCGCCAACTATGGTGGGGCCACCGCATCCCGGCCTACCACTGCCCGCAGTGTCAGACCACCTGCGTCTCGCGCACGCGGCCCGAACGCTGCGGCAGTTGCGACCACGCGGAAATGCAGCAGGAGACCGACGTTCTCGATACATGGTTCAGCGCCGGTCTGCTGCCGTTTACCGTCTTCGGCTGGCCTGAACCGACGCCGGACAGCGCCCGCTACTACCCGACCGACCTGCTCGTCACGGGTTTTGACATCCTGTTCTTTTGGGTAGCACGCATGATCATGCTGGGTACGCACTTCATGCTGGACGTGCCCATGCCCGACGGCAGCGCGCGGACGCTGGCGGATGCTGTGCCCTTCCGAGAGGTCTATATCCACGCGCTGGTGCGCGATGCCGACCGCCAGAAGATGTCCAAAACCAAGGGTAATGTCATCGACCCCATCGGAATTATCGAGCGCTTCGGCACCGACGCTGTGCGCTTCACGCTGGCCTCGCAAGCCTCGCCCGGCACCGACATCGCCTTTAGCGAGCAGCGTACGGAGGGCTACCGAGCCTTTGCCAACAAGATCTGGAATGCAGCACGCTTCCTGTTCCTCCAGGTGGAGCGCGCCCGCGCCGCCGGGTACAAGATGCGCATGGGTGCAGGCACACAGGTGTCTGCCCTGCCGGAGATCACGCCCGTGGAGACGCGCTGGATCTTCGCCCGTTTGCGTGCCGTCTGCGCCGAGGTGGACCGCGCACTGAACGACTATCGCTTCGATGAGGCCGCCAACGCCGTCTACCAGTTCTTCTGGGGTGAGTTCTGCGACTGGTACCTGGAACTGGTCAAGCTGCGGCTCGACTTCCCTGAATCCATCGACGAGGGCGCAACACCGATTCAGAACCCTGAGACGGCGATCTCGTTGGCGGGCCTGGTTGGCGTCTTTGAGGCATCGCTGCGGCTGCTGTCGCCCTTCATGCCTTTCCTGACGGAAGAGCTTTGGCATGCACTCTACGAAGGCGAAGCGCCCGCGAAGAGCATCGCGCTCACCCGTTATCCGCAGCCGGACGACTTCCCTGCCGACGATGTTGCCACCGAGGCCGTCACTACGTTGCAGGACTTGATCGTTACTGTTCGCGCGCTGCGCAAAGAACTGAGCGTGCCGGAGAAAGAAGCTGCTCCTATTCTGCTGCACGGTGACAATCGCGTGCTTGCACTGGCTGACGCGAACCGCGACATGCTCGCGCGCATGGCACGTGTCAGCGACGTGGACTTTGCACAGGAGCCGCTGACCGGTTCTGCGGCGCGCTCCGGCACAGGCTTTGACGTAACAATCGTCTACGAGAAGCAGATCGACGTACCCGCGGAACGCGAACGGCTGACCAAGGAACTGGCAAGGCTTGCCAAGGGCCTTGAAGCAGCGAATCGCCAGTTGGGCAACGATGGGTTCCTGGCAAAGGCTCCGGTTGCAGTCGTTGAAGGCCTAAAGAAGCAGCGGGCTGAAACCCAATCACTCCACAGCAAGGCTCAGGCGGCGCTGGATGCGCTGCCTGCCTAAATGCATCATGACGCAACCCGCACAGTACGCCACCTACCCCAGCCTGCGTGGCAAAGTGGTGCTGGTTACCGGCGGAGCATCCGGCATTGGTGAGGCCGTCGTGCGCACCTTCGCGCATCAGGGCGCACAGGTGGTCTTCTTCGATGTGCAGGACGACGCGGCCAAGACGCTGTGCGCATCACTTGCACAGGTTGACAGTGCGCCACTGTATGTTCACTGTGACCTGACGGACATCGTTGCGTTGCAGTCCGCGGTTTGCGAGGTGATTGCACGGTTCGGCATGGTGGACGTACTGGTGAATAACGCCGCCAACGATGCAAGGCACGCCCTGGCCGATGTCACGCTCGAGTCGTGGGACGCCTCCATCGCCGTCAATCTGCGGCACCAGTTCTTCATGGCACAGGCAGTCGTTCCAGCCATGCAGCGTACGGGCCGGGGCGTCATCCTGAACATGAGTTCCATCAGCTGGATGATTCCAAGCACTGGCATGCCTATGTACATCACGGCTAAAGCCGCCATCGTCGGCATGACGCGCACGCTAGCGCATGAGCTTGGCAAAGACAACATTCGCGTTAACAGCATTCTACCCGGCGCCATCCTCACAGAGCGCCAGCAGCGGCTTTGGATGACACCCCAATACGAGGCTGAGGTGTTAAACCGGCAGGCCTTGAAGCGGCATATTCAACCGGATGAAGTCGCACGTTTGCTGCTGTTTCTGGCGTCGGACGATAGTGCGGCGATCACAAACCAGAGCTACATCATCGATGGTGGATGGATTTAGCTTTGTGTTTCACTTACTTGGGTCGTCATCCTGAGCGAAACGAAGGACCTGCTTCCAGAGCATCCGTGAACTCTGAATGCAGATCCTTCGACTCCGCACTACGTGCTCCGCTCAAGATGACGGACGGTAAGGATTGGTCCATTCGTACAAAATAAAGGGCAGCCCAATTAGCTGCCCTTTATGAGTTCCTAGCAGTAGGATTACGCGGCCTGCTGCGTCAACTCGTCCCGAACAGCTTCATCCTGCACGGTGTCTTTCAGCGTGTGTGGCAAGGCGACTGCCAGCACGTCTTCTATACGTGTTGCGTAGTGGATGGTGGCACCTTCCGTCTGATCAGCGGTTAAGTCCTCTTCCACATTTGGTTTTACGTCGATCGGCAGAATCACATCACGCACACCCGCACGCCTGGCCGCAAGGAACTTCTCCTTGATGCCACCCACCGGCAAAACATTGCCGCTAAGGGTGATCTCACCTGTCATCGCGAGCAATGGCCGCACCGGACGATCTGTAAGCAAACTAACGATCGCCGTTGCCATGGTCACACCGGCGCTTGGACCATCCTTCGGGATGGCACCCGCCGGCACGTGCAGGTGCAGGTCGATGTCTTTCAGTACATCCTCATCCAGTCCAATGGATGCCGCGTTGGAACGCACCCAGGTCAGCGCGGCCTGCATGCTCTCCTTCATCACGTCGCCGATCTGGCCCGTGATTTGAAAGTTGCCCTTGCCCTTCATCCGGTTTGCTTCAATGAACAACACATCGCCACCCACCGGAGTCCACGCCAGGCCCACCGCCACACCGCTGCGCTTGGTGCGCTCTGCAATTTCGGTATCCACGCGGACCTTGTAACCACCAAGGAACTGATGAATGACCTCATCGGTCACAATCGTCTGCTCTTCCTTGCCCTCGGCAATGCGGCGCGCCTGCTTGCGGCAGACCGTACCGATCAGTTGCTCCAGCTTTCGGACTCCCGCCTCACGCGTGTAGTGCCGTGCGATGATGCCGAGCGACTCGCGCGGGAAGATGATGCGCGGCTCACCCGCGACCGGCTCCGGCAGCTGGCTTTCGGGCACCTGAGCCTCGGCATCGTCAGCAGGTTCGCTGTTCTGGACCTCAGGAGCGGCGACAGGTTCGATGCCGTTCTCCTTGATCTGCCGGGGCACAAGATACTTCTCTGCGATATTGGTCTTTTCTTCTTCCGTGTAGCCGGTCAACTCAATAATTTCCATGCGGTCCAGGAGGGGCGCAGGAATTGGATCAAGCTGGTTGGCTGTGCAGATGAACAGCACCTTGGACAGATCAAACGGCTGGTCCAGGTAGTTATCGCGGAAGGTTCCGTTCTGCGCGGGATCCAGCGTCTCCAACAGCGCACTTGCAGGATCGCCACGAAAATCGCGGCCCAGCTTGTCGATCTCGTCCAGCATGAAGACTGGATCATTGGTCTCGACGCGCTTCAGGTTTTGCACGATCTGCCCAGGCATTGCACCGATGTACGTCCGGCGATGGCCGCGAATCTCCGCCTCATCATGCATGCCACCCAACGAGATGCGGGCAAACTTCCGGCCAAGCGCGCGTGCAATGCTCTTGCCCAGTGAGGTCTTGCCCACGCCCGGAGGTCCGACAAAACACAGGATCGGCCCTTTCATGTCAGGCTTAAGCCGCCGCACGGACAGGTAGTCAAGGATGCGATCCTTGACCTTCTGCAAGCCGTAGTGATCCTCATCCAGGCACTCAGCAGCCTTTTTGATGTCGACATTGCCGCCGGTGCTCTTGGACCACGGCAGCACGGCCAGCCATTCAATGTAGGTCCGCGCCATGCCGTAATCGGGCTGCGCAGGGTTCATGCGCTGCAGCCGATTCAGCTCCTTCAGCGCTTCCTTCTTCGTCTCTTCCGGCATGCCAGCGGCTTCGATCTTCTCGCGCAGCTCGGTAATGTGCTTGTTGCTGTCGTCGCTCTCGCCCAGCTCCTTGCTAATAGCCTTCTGCTGCTCGCGCAGGTAATACTCACGTTGCGACTGCTGCACCGCGTCCTGCACTTCAGTCTGGATTTTGGAGCGCAGTTGCTGCACCTCCAATTCCTTCACCAGGTGCTGGTTCAGCCGCTCCAGCCGGGCTGCAGCATCCATAGTCTCGAGAAGTTCCTGCTTGTCCGCCGTTGTCAGGAAAGGCAGGGACGAGCCGATAAAATCAGCCAGACGGCCCGGCTCCTCGATGTTAAGGGCGATGGTCTGCAGGTCATCGGAAAGAGTCGGCGACGCCGTTACAATCTGCTGGAACTGCGAGACCACGTTGCGCTGCAACGCTTCCAACTCCGGGGTCTTGTCCGGTTCCGGCGCGGCAAGCGATTCATATTGAGCCGTTAGAAACGGCGTGCGCTGGTCAAACTCGCCCAGCCGAATCCGTTCCGTTCCCTCGGTAAACACGAACAGGGACTGATTCGGCATCTTGACGACCTTGTGAATGGTCGCCAGCGTTCCCACCGGGTGTAGTTCGCTGGCATCCGGTGTGTCCTGCCGAGCATCGCGTTGCGCCACCACAAGGATTGTTTTTTCCTCGCCCAAAGACTGGATCAGCTGAATAGAACTGTCACGACCTACGGTAAGCGGCAGAACGGCGTGGGGAAAGAGCACCGTATCACGCACGGGAAGGACCGGCAAAGCACGGGTGCCACGCTTGCGGTCCGGATCGGAGGCTGTGGGCTGGATTACGCTTACAAAATCGTTAGGCATAGTGAGTGTCCTTCTATCAGATCTTCACACATCTGATGCATCAACCTTAGCCAAGATGCAGCCGTTAACATCAACTTGCGCACTGCGTATCACTGCTACCTTATCGACTACCGAACCTTCTTCAAGATGGGCTGGGTATCTCCAGCGGGCTCGTCATCAGGTGTGGTTCACTTTCGAGCGGACTGGCGGCTGCATACCTGCCAAACTCCTTAACCATATGGCAGATGCCCTGCAACTTTGCGATCACTGCATTTGCAGTCTCGGGTGACGGAATGCGCAAATCAACGAAGAACATGTACTCCCACGGCCTGCCGGCGACGGGACGCGATTCAATGCGGGTAAGGTCTGCACCCTCATCCATTAAAAGTGCGAGCGCTTCCTGCAGCGAGCCGGGCCTATGGGGCAGGTCGAAGGCAACACTCATTTTATTAATGACCGTACGGGCAGGGCGTAGCCGATCCGCATCGTCCACGCGCGCAAGCAGGAAAAACCGTGTGAAGTTCAGTGGATCATCCTCAAGGTCGCGCATGAGAGTACCCCCGCCATATACCTCCGCGGCATACGGTGCGGCAATAGCAGCAGCGTCAGGCTCGTGTGCCTGAATCACATGCATGACTGCACCGGCGGTATCATAGAACGGAACTGCTTCGTACCGGCGGTGCGTGGCAAAGAAGCGGCGACATTGGGAAAGCGCAACGGGGTGCGACAGCACGCGGCGGATGCTTTTCAGGTCAGTACCCTTCCCGACGATCAATGCATGGCGTATGCGTAACGACAGTTCCGCTACGATGACCACGTCGTGTTCAAGCAACAGGTCTGAGTGGTCGGCGACCGCGCCGTGAAGGCTGTTTTCGATGGGCAGGACAGCAGCATCCGCACTCTGTACCGTTGCCAGTTGTTCAAATACCTCGGCTGACAGGGCACACGGCAGCAGGTCCACCTCTCCCAGCAATGCGCGCGTGGCAAGATGGCTATTTGACCCGGGCTGACCTTGAATAGCTACTCTCACTTGCTCTTGCTCCATTGCAACGCCGTGAACAGCAATGTTTCTGCTGCAAAGTACAACCACATCAGTTTAGGTGGCAACTGATGTGATGTGTGACCGCACAGGTCACCAAATCACGCCCGGGCCGCTGGCCAGGGCATCCGGAGAACGTTGATGCTTTGGACAATCACAGTGGTTCTGCTGATTTTGTGGGCAGTGGGATTTTTCGGCTTCGGCCAAGCCGTTGGCGTCTGGATTCACGTCCTGATTGTGCTCGCAATCATTTCGTTGATCTTTAATCTCATCGGTGGCCGCAGAGTTTGACTCCGGCCCATTTGGAACGTGAACGCATAAGCAGCCCTGTAAATGGAAACTGCAGCAGGAGGAATGATGGATACTGATCAGATCAAAGGCAAATTGCAGAATGCATTCGGCAAGGTTGAAGAGACAGTTGGCGAGGCGATTGGCAACCAGAACCTTTCCAATGCAGGAGCGGAGGACCGCCTCAAAGGTTCAGCCACAGAGACGTGGGGCAATGCCAAAGATACTGTTCATCACGTCGGCGAGAGCGCAACAAACCATGCTGAACTTGAAGACCGAAACTCCACTTCCAAAGACGCATCTCTTCGCGACCGCGTAGCCAGTGGTGCTGAACACCTGAAGGACTCCATCAACTCCAAGCTGGATGGCGTCAGAGAACGTGAGAGCGAAAGGTAGACGTTGTTGATCGTCGCTTCTAGTTGATCGATTTAAGATAAAGGGTCCGCATCTTGCGGGCCCTTTTCTTACTTAGTGCGCATGTGAAGGTCCAAAGCGACTGAGCAGAAGAATACGACGGAGATCACTCCATTCAGGGTAAAGAAGGCCGCGTTCATCCGGCGCAGATCGTTTGGACGTATCAAGCTATGTTCGTAAAACAGAAGAAGCGCGACAGCAAGCAAGCCGCTCCATGCCACAGCGCCTAGGTGGAACGCATTCAGCAGCCACACCATGCAGACCAGCATGCCGAGATGCGAACCTCTTGCGAGCAGGAAAGCGCCTGCCAATCCAAAAGATTGCGGAACGCTTTTCAATCCGTGAGCCTGATCGTGTTCAAAGTCCTGACACGCGTAGAGCATGTCAAAACCAGCTACCCATAGCAGCACCGCCGTGGTCAGAATGACAATCCTCGGATCAAGACCTCCACGCACAGCGATCCACGCCGCAGAGGGAGCGATGCCAAGTGCAAGACCAAGCACAAGGTGCGACCAGCGCGTGATGCGCTTCATGTAACTGTAGGCAAGCACGACCACTATGGCGACAGGACTGAGTAACAGGGTCAGGCGGTTAAGTGAGGCCGCAGCAGCTACAAAAATGGCGATGGCAATGATCGTGAAGACTGCCACAAAGCTTTTGGTAAGCAGGCCCGCGGGTATGGCCCGCATGGCTGTGCGCGGATTTAAGCTGTCAATCTCTGTATCTACCAGTCGGTTGAAAGCCATTGCTGCTGTACGCAGCGAAACCATGCAGATCACGATCAACAGCAGCGTCCGCCAATCAGGCCAGCCACCGGCCGCCAGCACTGCACCGGTCAACGCGAAGGGCAGAGCAAAGATCGAATGTTCCCACTTGATCATGTCAAGCGTCAAGCGGGTGCTGCGCAACGTGCCTGCGAAGGAAACAACCATGTACATCAGCGTATGGCCGCTACGCAAGCCATTGTAGCTACCGATCATCGCCCTTTGCACCCGCAACCTGCAGAGTGTTCGTTACTTTGAACGCGCCGGGAACACCATTGGCGCGGATGCCGGCCGTATCCTTGTCGGCCTGTCGGTCAACCACGCCGGTCAGCGTGATGTTGCCATTGACCACGGTAATGCGGATTGGCTTTGCGGGATCTATCGCATAGCGTTGCAGCGAGGGAAAGCCATAGATGGCACGAGCCGCTTCGATGCGAATGCGATCGTCATTTGGTGACAGCGGCGCAACATCAATCTCGTCAATTACATCCTTTACGCCTGGAAAATGCGAAACCAGGGACACAGCCGAATCCTTGTCGGTCGGACCGTAGGCTGTGCCTCCCAGTGTTACAGCGCCGTTCTGCACACCGATCGTGAAGCTGTTGAAGGCTGTTGTACCGTATCCCACGCGGTCATACGCCAGCTTTTCTGCCAGTTTATTGCGCAGGGCCACATCTGAAATTTCTGCACTGCTGCCACCGCTGTGCACCTCAATCATGTTGTGTACAGCGACAACGCCCTTCTTGTGATGAATCTTACGTTCGGCGTCTTCCTTGGTGGCATACACATCGACGGTGCCGGTCAGGTTTACCATACCGTTCTTGACGGACACCTGAATGTCGGCGAAGCGCTTACTGTCCAGTGACTTTTGCACTTCTGCCATGATCTGAGCGTCGGCGGCCTTGTCCTGCGCCACCGCTGTGACGCCACCCGTCAGGCCGAGTGTGGCTGATACTACCAACACGCATTTAAATCTCTGGTATCTGTCCATGCCACACCTTCCAAGACCCTTTTGCCGACTACTTGCTTGCTTTAGATGGTAACTGGAGAGCAAAGGGAAGCAGGCCTGCCGGTAAGACAGGCCTGCCGCATGCGAGACACTTCCGACCAGCTCAGCGGTAGCGCTTGCGAATCTTGTAAACCACCGAGAAGACTCCGTTTTCATCCCGTGTGGCAACGATCGACTTGTTATCGCCAAGCTGATACTGCAGTTGGATAAGCTGCTGTGCCGATGAATTGACGTTGGTGGCAAAAGTCACTGAAATCTGTCGGGTCAACTGCTGCTCTACCGTGATTCGGGCAGATGAAGTGCCTAACGTGCCCACAAACGCTGGATCGATTTTTACCTTGCCCGCGCCGCCAAACAGCTTGTTTACGCGGTTAGAGACAGTGGCATTCAGTGCGCCGCCAAGCAGGGCGTTCGTAGTCGGATCCTGCCCCTGCTGTTGCAATCGCTGTGTACTGATCTGAGCCTCTTCCTGGGTGCGGCCCAGCGCAAGCAGATTGAAGATGTCAGCCTGCGACAGCGGCGGTTCGGAGCGGTACGTCAGTTTGAAATTCTTCGATGTGCCGTGTACACCGATGGTCACATCGTAGTTCTCGACACGGGCAGTTGCGTCCAGGTCAATGACAGGATCAATCCGGATGGGATTGTTGAAGTAGATCTGACCGCGCTGTAGTTGGTAATTGGTCCCGGCAAACGTGGCGGATCCATCAGTTACTGTAACTTTACCCAGGATAGAGGGCACCGCGAGGGTACCGCGTGCCGTCATGTCGACGGTACCAGCAACGTGTGCGCCATAGCTGTTCTGGAAGTCGAGCGCAGGCGAAGACTGGACACGCACATTTAGCGTGATCTTGTTCAGCAAGGAATCGGGGTCAGGCGGTGGCGAAACATCACCGGCGCTGCCTGCGATCGAGGCAAAATCAAACGTCTCGGCAAGGCCGAAGCGGGTGATCAAAACGTTTCCTGTAAGCGCCGCTCCGTCGCCCGAACCCTGCAGTCGAACGTTACCGTTCATGGTTGCGGACACACCATAGTAGCGAATACGCACTGCCGTTGCCGTTGCCGTCATGTCGGCGAACAATCCGCCACGGTACTGCACAAAGCCACCCAGCTTGATACGGCCACCACCTGATGTAGCAGTCAAGTTGTCCACCTGCAGACGATCTTCCGTAAAGGTGGCGGTGCCATTGATATTGGATAACCCGTTTGGGATGGATGCATAGGCAAAATTTGTGTTCGCGAAGGTAACCTTACCGCCAAGGTTCGGCTTGCCAGTGGTGCCAGTAGCGGTGACGTTAAAGTCCACCTTGCCTGAGGAGATGATCTCGGGACTAATACGATGGGCAATGCCGACGTCAAGACTGCCGGCTGCACGCGCATCAATGCGCCCGCCCTGTGCAGGCAATGCGCTACCGTCTGCGGAGAAGACCTGAGCAGAGCCGGATGCAGTCAGGTCCGTGTCGGGCCCAGTGATATGCAGTTCTTCGAGGCGTGCCGTGCCTGCGTTCAACGTGGCACGGATGGGTGCTGCCGATGCAAACTCCAGCCCCTGCGTTTTCAACCGCAGCGGGTTGACGACGAGCGAACCGGCAAGAGCCTGCGGCTTCTTGGCCGGTCCGCTTATGTTCAGTTCGCCAGCAATGACTGAGGTTGCATCGAAGGTGGACCCAGTAAGCTTCAGCACCGGCGCGACGTCCAGGTTCGCGAACGTGGCATGCGCCTGCACCGGGTAGTCACCAGTCAATTGAACCTGGCCGGTCACATCCAGCTTCGTCGATAGCAGGTCGCTGTGTGCATTCAGGAAAATGACATCCCGCTCACTTCGCACGTCAGCCGTCAACTGCCCGACAGCCTGCTTGTTATACGTTGCATTGGCTAGAGCAAGGTGAGCCGTCAGGTTGGGTTGCTCCACAGTGCCGTTGGCATTTGCGGTAAAGGTCAGCACGCCATCGGCGGGTACACCAGCCTTACGAACAGCCTGCAGATTTGACAGACGGATGTCATTTCCCTGCAGGTGTGCATGCAAATGCTTTGAAGTCAGGTTATAACCGCCGTCACCAGCAATCTCAACGCCTTGCGCCTTCACATCCAGCGTAGTTGCGGTAACTTCCTGCCCGCGAACGTTTAGATTGGCGGTGACTGTGTCGTAAGGCTGGTCGTATGCAACCCCATTGCGAAGCATTACCCGACCGTCGCCGGTCAGATTGCCCAGCGTGCCGGTTGCGTTTGCACTCACATTGATGATGCCGGTCACCGGCACCGCGCCCTGTCCTGCAATCTCCAGGACGTCATGAATCTGCGCGTCGGCAAGTTGAACTTTGGCGTTCACCTGCGCAAAGTCGTCGAACGCGTAAGACACGGCTCCGCGTTTGATCAAGCGATGCGGCTTGACACCCCCGACAACACTAAGGATGACGCTTCCGCGCCGAATGGTGGACGATGCCACGGTTACCCCGGCAGGGGCGTATTCCGCATCTGCAACGATGGAGTCAATGGCGATGTCGCCTGCGCTTCCAAGATGGGCCTGCAACTGGTTAGCCTGAAGGTGTCCCTTGATATCGAGTGCCTTGATGGGCCCTGAAGCCGTTCCCTGGAAGTGCGCATCACCGTGCAAGACAACAGGCAGGGCGCTACTTCCCTTCTTGCCGTCGCTCTCATGCCCAATTGCATTCAGGACAGAGTCGAATTCACTCAAATCACGGAAGTCTGCATCTAAGTTCAGCCGGGTCAGCGGATCACCCGTGCCCACGCCTAAGACACCGGTAGCCTGCACGTTACTGGCAGGTGTGTGCGCCTCTACCTGGGCGATCTGAACAGTCTCGTTTGACCCACGATAAGTACCCTTAACGACACCGGTAACGGGGATGTTCTGTACTTTGCCGCGGCGCGGGAGGCCTTGGGGCGCGAACCGCAAATCTGCAGTTACGACCACAGAACTGGGCAGATCGTTTGTCGTGCCGCCCCACTCCGCGTGAACCGGTCCACTTACGGCGGTGTCCAGGCCCAGGTCCTGATACGTCTTCGGTTCTGTGATCTCGTTGATTGTTCGCAGTGAAATGTTGGCAACCCGCACGTCAACATAGGCGTGCGCCCGCTCTACTGGATCAAGAACAGGACTGCCGGCTGCCGGCGGCTTTGCCTGCGCGATTTTTGCAGTTGCATTAATAGTTTTCTGCCCGGCAACTACGGTTGCCGACTGTGCCGGAGCATCAGCAGGCACAACGCCGAGCCAGTTGTGAATGCGCATGTCACCGGCAATGCTGCCGCCTGCCGGCAAATTCAGCGCAATGGCATTGAACAGTAATTCCGTTGGCGTGACTCGAACTGCGGCTGTGCCGTTTACATCGGGCACGTTGACGTACTCGTCGCGGTAGCCCACCTGGTGCAGCTTCGCGTTTCCGGCAACCAGATAGCCCTTTTCGCATTCGGGGCTTGGCGGCAAAGTCTTTGTTGTCGTGGCACTCTTGCCTGGATTGTGCCTTTGGAAGAAGCCCGGCTTCTTCTGAGCCTCCTGAGGTGTCACGGCGCAGGAGTGCCCCGAGATATCCAGATCAACTACACCCGCAACCAAACCCGGAAAGCCGCTTAGGACTGAGATCTGCGGCACTTCAAGGTTGCCCTTTAAAGCGATATTCCAAACCGGATCATCGAAGTTTTGAACCTGCGCATTGGCGTCCAGGTGAGAGTTCTTTCCCGTGTCAAAGGTCAGGCTTTGCACCGAAATCAGCTTACGACCGACCTCTGCCTTCAACTGAAGGCGAGACTGCGCCTCAGGCATAGCCTGCATACGCGTGCGCAAATCCGTGATCCCTACATCAATGCCGTAGTGATCAATGGAGGAGATGTACCGGACGTTGACACCGAGATCGTTCGCGGCAAGGTCAAATGGGATTGCTTTATCGTTCAGCAGAGCAAGACCGTTTGCCAGTTCTACCTTGGAAGCCTGCAGATCGAGCAGCGTGTCCAGTACCGGCTCGGTGCTGGTGCTCTTGGTTTTCGGAACAGGCTGGTTGGTGGTGCCGTCCTTGTTTATGACCAAGTGGATCTGGGGGCGATCTACGTGCAGCAGCGCCAGCGTGATGTACTTCATGGCACCGCTTGAGTTGGTCGCATGCGCGAACAGGCTCTTCAGCGTGATTCGCACGAGGATGCGGTCTGCAGCAAGGTAAGGCGCCTCACCCGTTCCCTCAAGACCGTGTATTACCAGGCCGTCCGCCTCTACGGCAAGATGCAGCAAATTGAAGTGGATTGCGGCGAGCTCAACCCTGCCACCGGTTGCATCCTGCAACGTATTGACCAGCGTGCTGCGCACACGGTTCTGGAAGTCCTGTGTGGTGGAGTACCAGCCAAGTCCACCAACCAGAAGAACGAAGAGGAAAAAGAGCGAGCCAGCAGTCCATGCGAACAGTCGCAGAAGGCTTCTCTTGCGTGCCGGACCATTTTGCCCAGACTTTTCCGGCTGCTCTGGAGGAGTATTTGCGTCGAGCAGAGCCATCAGGGTGCCTCCTCCCCTGACTTCATCATGCGGACACGACCGCTGTCGCGCAGAGTCTTTAGCCAATCATCCAGCAGTACGCTCACTTCCTGCTGCAGCAACAACTCCGTTACGCGGTCACGCACGCTGTCGAGCGGCGGCGCGGGTGCATTCTGCTTTGCGTACTCCGGCAACATGTTCTTGTTATAGAAATCTTCCACCTGGCGATCACTGACGCGTACACCAGACCGGAAGCGCTGCTCAATGAAGTGCAGGACCTGGGCACGATTGCGGATTCGGTCCTGCAACTCATCTTCAGTGAATCCGGCGCTGGTTAGAAAGCTTTTCCATCCTGCATCGCTCGCACAGTCAGCGCGGGCACAGGCTGGCAGGTCTTTGCGGAGGTCAGCCTCATCCTTCTTCACCTGATCATCCGTTACAGGGGTTTGTGGAAATGCGGCAAGTTGCTGCTGCACCAGCGTGCGGTCAATCAGACGGGTAATTGCCTGTTCGCGCAGCGGCTTACCCTGACCCTCGCCGTAGGGGTACAGCTTGGTAAAACGTTCCTCTTCTTCTACGTCGCTTTCCAATACCAGATCCCCGTTAACGGTTGCAACAATGCGGTCCACAATCTGCCCACGCTCTGCCGGCAACTTGTGAGCGTCTGCATTGGACTGTTCACGGGTCGCTGGCTTGCCTTGCTCCTGTGATTTCGGCGCGATGGCCTGTCCTCCGGCATAGGAGAGCGCGAGCAGGTACCCTACTGAAGCGATTAGGGCCATAAATGTCAGGCGGATGCTATACGGACGTGTCATCAGAAGCTCTGCCCAATCGAGAAGAAGAACTGAAAGTGGCTCGCCTGCCCAACATGGTGCGTGGGTATGGCAGCGGTGTAATCGTCAATGATCGGGTAAATGGGTGGGTTGAGGTTGTAGCTCAGGTCAAGCCGGATCGGGCCGACCGGTGTGTTGTATCGAGCTCCAAGACCGACCGCATGTGAAAAGTATGCAAAGTCGCACGTTCCCACGGTGGTGAAGCCGGTGACCTGCCGGCAGGACTGCTGATTGGGCTGCTTGAAGCGCGCAATAGATGGGAACACGTCCGCCGCGTGCAAGAAAACGTTCCCCATGTCGTGGAAGACGACAAAAGAAACACTGTCGCCCACGATAGGCAGCACGGGCGGCGGCAAGCGCATTTCCAGTGTGTTCACCAATACGGCTGTGCCGCCCACTGGGTAGCCCGTCGTGAGATCACGTGGTCCGGCAGAGTTGATGGCGAAACCACGATGCGACGTTGCGCCACCCGCGTACAGCCGCTCCGGTAGAGGAACGGGGTCACACGAAGCGTTAGTGGTAAGTAGGACACCTTCGCAGCCACTGATACCCGCGTTTGGATTAGGTCCGCTTGGGTTCTCGATTCCAAAACGAGTGTTTCGCGCGAAGGTATATTTCCTCTTTTTTCCCCAGGTGTAGTAAGTCGAAAATGTAACATCGACTTTATTAAAATTTGTTTGTGATCCAAATTTCGAGTTAGAAAGGAACTCATCGACAGAGAGGTACAAACCCTTTTGCGCGTCAAGCGGCGAAGGATTCCGCGTGTCGTGAAACCAGGTAACGCCTGGGCCGCCAACGCGTACCGGCTGCGACAACAGAGGAATCAGGTTCGCCGTTACCTGCAGGCTGTTCTGGTCGACCGAGACGCGGCGGTATGTAAAGTTGTAAATCAACGTATCTGCCTTGGGTATTTTCTGTGTCACGCGAAACAAACCCTGCAGTGTACTTGCCTTGAAGGTAGAGATATTTTGGACGTTGCTGTAGCCGCCACTTACCTGCGTGGAAAGGTTCGGTTTACCGAGGAACTTCGGCGTGTTTAACGTCGCAGTTGCCACCCGTTCCAGCAGGCCATAGGTAGTGTGAAGGGTGATGGACTGGTTGGTGCCGAACAGATTGGTTCGAGTTACGTCCGCGGACACCCGAAACGATGCGCCTGCCGTGCCCTCCTGTGAGCAACTGGTACCTACACCACCCAATGATTGCTGAGCCCGACAATTACGTTGTGGCGTGGACAGTTGCGACTCGAAGCCTGCACCGTAGGTAACATCCCACCGCTTTGCCTCTGTTAGTTGCACAACAACATTCTTGCGATCAGCCAGACCCTCGGGGTTCTGCACCGCGACATTCGCCTCGTTGAAGATCGCCAAGTCGTAATAACGCCTCTGCATCTCCACGAGCGCGGACTCATCCAGAGGATCATGCGGTTTTAGCAAAAGTTGATCATTCACAAGCTTTGGCCGGGTGTGGTGAACACCAGAGATAAGTACTCGATCCACAGCCACCTGCTCACCCTCGGTAATCAGGTATTTCACGTCGGTTAACGTGGGATCGTCCTTACGCGGAGTCTGCCGAACCTCTACCTTGGCCTGGTCAAAGCCCTTCGAAAGATAGGAGGAAAGTATGTTGTCCCGATCACTGGACATGTTCGCAAGGGCAAATGGCTGCCCTTTCTCCGCAGTAATCAAGCCCTGAATCTGAGATTGCCGCGCAGGATTCTGACCGGCAAAGGTTACTTCGCCAAACTTCTGCTGAGGACCTTCCTCGATAAGAATATCTACCGTGATGGTTGCAATCTTCTTGTCTTCGTTGCCCTTGATTTGCTTGCTGGTGATCTTAACTTTGTTAAAGCCGTTGCTACGGTACAAAGACGTGATGGAATCGACGTCATTCGATAACAGCGCAGGCGAAAACCGACCGTTACGCACATAGGCATCGGCCTTGACTACCTGCATGCGTTCCCTAATGTTATCGATCGAGAAGTACTTGTTGCCGGTAATATTCACGATCGCAACCTTGTAACGGCGGCCTTCGGTTGCGCGAAACGTAACAGTTTCCTTCAAGTTGCTGGGAGGCGGCAGTGGCGTGCCATTCTCCGCATAAGTGGGCTCATCCGGAACACCCGCTACATAGGGTTCAACTGCTGCATCGAAGTAACCCTGCCGCGCCAGAAATTCTTTGATGTTATGTGCACCTTCATTTAGCAGGTCGTTATCGATGGCGCTTTCTTCGTAAATCGGCAGAAGTTGTTTTTGCCTGGTCTTCGATACCTTGGTCCCGGTAATGGTTACGTTTACTAGTGGTCCCTGGTTGGCTCTGAAGCTGTAATCCAGCTCTTTTCTTTCGGCGTTGTATTGGCTCTTCTCAAGTGCAACCGCTGCCTCAAGCCGCTCTTTCTGCTGGTAAAACTTGCGAAGATTCGTCAAAGCAGTGCTTGTTGTGTCATGTGTGACCTTGTTCTTGCTCTTGAAGAAGTGCAGGGTCTTATTGATGGACAACAGCTTGCCGCGCTTGCGAAACTCCTCCACCGTAATACCGGGATCGCCTGAAAGACTCACAGCGCCCACAGTTGCCTTGGGTCCAATGTAAACAGAGTAGATAACATCTACCTGCTTGCCGTCAGGCAGGTGCTCCGTTGCTGAGCGGATAACGGGAGCATAGTAACCGTTCTGCGCGAGTGTCTGCTTGATGCCCTCGGCCCCAGCCCTGACCTGAGAATTTGTAAATGGCAGGCCGGGCTGCAACTCAGTGGCATACTGCAACAGGGAAATAAGGCGCTCGACCTTGACACCCTGTATGCGGACTCTTCCAATGAAGTAGCGTGGGGTGCCCTCGAAAATCAGGGTAGTACCGTTCGCCCCAGACAGACTGCGTATACGTAAATCGCGGTACATGCCGGTGAGGAACAGGCGTCGGGTCGCCGTCCGAATTTTTGCCGGATCGAGTGTATCCCCTGCGGAGATGCCCAACTCATTTGCCAGTGGATCCCCCTCACTGAAGTCCACGCCTTCAAACTCAATGGCTGCGATTTTCTTGCCGCGTAGAGCAAAAAGACCCGCAGTCGCTTCGTTGGCGACCTTGTTGGCACTGGCTGCCTGCACTTGCTGTTGATCCACAGGACCCGCGCTGGAGTCGTTCGCGCCGGAAATGCCCGTGGCTGCTCCAGACTGGGTGGCAGGTTGCGGCAAAGGTGGCCCACCCTGCTGCACCTGACCCGGAGTGGCTGCTCCGCTTGAAGGCTGGCTCGACGTGTCCTGCGCATGTGCGGAGCCTGCCCCTGCCGCTATCAGGAGCGCGGCCATATGGCAGGCTGCCAGCCGGGCCCGTCGCTTACCCAACGCGCCCTTGACCAATTTATTCGCTTGAACCAACGTCTTCTGCCCTCAGCTTTACAGATCGGCGTGCTGCACCTGAAGCGATTTTACCCGTAGAAGCATGGCAGCAGAACCGCCACAATCCCTTATCAGTCGGCCATATGCGCCTTAGGATGCGGAAAAGCGTCCAGGGAGTTCGCGATGGAATACAGTCAGCAGACAACACTTCTACACTCTTAGCATGGCCACAATCGGGCAGTCGGATGACACCGCGGTAGAACTCTCCTTGCAAAGCATGCAGGAATCGCCTTTGCAGATGCCGACGAGCGACCGCTACTCCCGTCAGCGGCTTTTTGCAGGCATCGGAGAGCAGGGCCAGCAGAGATTGGGGAGAGCGCGTGTCACGCTGGTTGGCTGCGGTGCCACGGGTGCAGCGTCTGCCGGGCTGCTTGCCCGGGCTGGCGCTGGATTTCTGAGGATCATTGACCGCGACTTTGTGGAGCCGTCCAACCTGCAGCGGCAGATGCTATTTACGGAAGAGGACGCCCGCGAGGCCCTGCCCAAGGCAGAGGCCGCACGCAAACGCTTGCGCGAAATCAACAAAGAGGTGATCGTCGAGTCCCACATTGTTGACCTGACACCGGCAAACGCCGCGGAGATGCTCCGGGATGCCGACGTGATTCTTGACGCAACTGATAACTTCGAGACCCGGTACCTGCTGAATGACTACTGTGTACAAAGCGGCACACCCTGGATCTACGCCGCAGCCATTGGCTCCTACGCCGCGACGATGAACATTCTGCCTGCCCCCAGGGCAAACAGCACAGCTTGCCTTGGCTGCCTGTTTCCCGATCCCCCGGGCGGCACGGTGGAGACCTGCGATACGGCCGGCATTCTGAACACGGCGGTTAACGTGGCTGCGTCATTGCAAACGACCGAAGCGCTCAAGCTGCTGACGGGGCAAAGCCATTGCATGCGTCGCACATTGCTTTCCATGGACCTTTGGACAGGCGAACGCTCTGAGGTATCAGCAGGTAAGCCGCGTCCCGGGTGTGCTGTGTGCGGCAGGCGCGAGTTCCGTCATCTGGCTGGCAAGGGCCGACCACACATCACCCTGTGTGGCCGAGATTCTGTCCAGATTCACGAGCACAACCGGCAAGTCGATTTTGCCTCGCTCGCAGAGAAACTCCGGACACTCGGACAGGTGCGTTTCAACGGCATGCTGCTGCGCTTCTCCTATGGTGACTACACGCTCTTCGTCTTTGCTGATGGTCGTACCGTTGTGCAGGGCACGACCGAAGTGCCGCGGGCACGCGCCTTGTATGCGCGTTTTATCGGCTCATAGCCAGCCGTAGTTACCAGCTATTCCTGATACACGACAAACAAACGCGCTATATACAACCCATGACCGCAACGCGCCATTCACACACTATGAATCGTTTGAGTGGGTGATCTGGCAAGTCCTGTATTCTGAGGCTAGTCGGCGGCCTTTTCGGAAAGGCGGCGCGCCATGGAGGCGTGCCAGGCTGCGGCAATGGAAGTTCAGGGCTACGGAATGACACAATCGAATTCAACGCCACCCGCTGGTCACTTCAAGCGGAACCCGCCGATTGCGGGTGAGGCAGATGCATTGGAACGCGCCAAAAATGGCGATCCAGATGCTTTCTCAAAACTCTACGCGCTGCACAAGCGTCGCGTGTATACCTTGTGTCTGCGCATGCTAGGCAACGTGTCTGAGGCTGAGGACATGACACAGGAAGCATTTCTGCACCTTTACCGCAAACTTGGATCGTTCCGCGGCGAGAGTGCGTTTTCTACCTGGTTGCACCGCCTGACAGTAAACCTTGTGCTGATGCACCTTCGGAAAAAGGGACTGCAGCTGGTTTCTCTTGAGGAAACAATCAACCCCTCAGAAGAAGACGCGCCTAAGCGAGATTTCGGCTCACGCGATCCGCGCCTGTCGGGATCCGTCGACCGGGTTGCCCTTGAGCGGGCAGTCTCGACGTTACCCCCTGGCTATCGCCTGGTTTTCGTTCTGCACGATGTAGAAGGCTACGAGCATAACGAGATCGCGGGCATGCTGGAATGTTCCACCGGCAACAGCAAATCGCAGTTGCACAAGGCAAGATTGAAGCTGCGCGAGATTCTGCGGCAGAACGAACAAGTCGCGGTACTGCAGGAGTCAAAGTGATGGCAGACCACGTAGAGAAGCGGTGGACATGCGAAGAGTTTGAGAAGGCGCTTCCAGAGCTTTTTGCGAACGCAAACGGCGGCAAACTCAGTGCTGACCCGCGCTTTGGCGACATTTTGCGGGACTGCCCTCAGGCCGCAGAACTGGTTCGCGATCTGGAGTACATCGCGGAAACGGCCCGCATGCTGTTGGAACCAGAAGTTGAAGTGCCCAGTTCCGACCTGTGGTCTAAAATTGAACGCGAAATTGTGAGTACCCCTGCGCAGGACGATCCATCGAGTGTTTAATAAGCAGCTTGCACCAGGACGTCCCTTGCCGCGCACCGGGCAGGTGTGTAAAGTGTGAAAGATGAAGCAGATGTTCTCCACCTTCGGTTTTACGCGCCGCTACTGGTACCCGGTAGCGGCTGTGGTGATTCCTGCTTCGTCTTCGCACTAAACTCCGCGAGATAGAACTCGAACCCATCCAAGCCGCATCCCCACCGGGATGGCGGCTTTTCACTTTATAGCGCACATGCCTTAGCAGCAGAGTCCACGATGACCACACTTCCTGACACCTTACAAATCCAGACAAGCGCAAAGAACGACCCCAACGGAACACAACGGATCGTCCTGATCGGATTCATGGGAGCCGGAAAAACCACTGTGGGCTGCCTGCTTGCCGCCGAGCTTGGATGGGAGTTTGTGGATACCGACCATGACGTGGAGACAAAACATGGCTGCACAGTTGCTGAGATGTTCGCGATCGATGGTGAAGCAATATTCCGCAGGCGGGAATCCGCTGCCCTTGCCCGCGCCCTTGGCCGACGCAGAGTGGTTATAGGAGTGGGTGGTGGAGCGCCTGAAACTCTGACAAACAGGCTGCTGCTGGAGCAGACGCCAGATACCGCCGTAGTCTTTCTGGATGCTCCCTTTGAGGTCCTGTTCGACCGCTGCGTTCTGCAGTAAGGTGCCGCTGTTCGACCGGTGCTGCTGGATGCGGCGGCAGCAGCCGAGCGGTTCCGGCAACGGAATCCCTTTTACCGGCGCTGTGCGCAACTGCACGTGCAAACCGGCACGCTGGAGCCGCAGGCTACTGCTACAAGGGTGCTGGAACAGCTTCTTCAGCGATAGCCGTACAAAGTCGCGAGAACAACAACGCGTGTCATCTCGCCCTGCATCACACAAGCACAACAACTGAGAGGAACACCCTGGATACCGTTACGACAGCGCCTGCATTCCCAAACAAGAGCTATCGCGATACACGAAAGCACATTGTCTTCGCAATCGCCCTGCTGTGCCTGCTGGGCCTGTTCTGGAAAATTCGGCATGTGCTTGGCATTGTGTACCTATCGGGCTTGTTTGCCGTTGTGCTGAACCCGGTTGTCGGTCGCATCGGCAGCTTGCGATTTCGTGGCAGAAATCTTTCGAAACCTATCTCAGTAGTCGTGCTGATGGTTGGTCTCATCCTAGCCCTAACATTATTTTTCTGGATTGGCCTGCCTCCTGTTCTGCGTGACTTTCGCAACTTTCTAGGCGACTTACCAAGTCGTATTCCGGCCATGACCGCCAAGCTGCACAACATTCCGATGGCCGACAAGATTGGACTTATTGATCTGAACGCACGCCTGCAAGCGGGCGCGGGTGAGATCGCGGCCTATGTCTTCAGTGCCCTGCCCGCCTGGGCCGAACACCTGCTGGACCTGCTGACCGCCGTGATCCTGACGGTCTACTTCATCTTGGAAGGGCAGGAGGTGTACGACTTTTTCCTGTCAATGGTAGTGCCCCGTTCGCGCACACGGCTGGCCAGTACGCTGCTGATCTCGGAGGAACGCGTCTCGCGCTGGCTGATTGGCCAACTTGCGCTGATGGCCTGTGTTGCCGTGTACAGCCTGGTGGTCTTTCGCGTGTTGAACGTCCGGTACTTTCTCCTGCTGGGCGTTCTTATGGGACTGACAAACATTATCCCCATCGCAGGAAACCTGATCACGATCATTCTGGTCACACTGATTGCTGCTGCGGATACCTGGACGAAGGCAGGGCTGGTTCTGGCTTCCTACGCCGTGTACGTGCAGATCGAAAATGCCTTCCTGACACCCCGCATCATGAAATCGAGCGTTGACCTGATGGGAGTTACTGTGCTGGTAGCGCTGCTTTGTGGCACAGCAATCAGTGGGATTCCAGGGGCGCTGGTAGCTGTGCCTACGGCGGCTGTTATCGTTGTCTTCGCGAACGAATATCTGGTGCAGCATGAGGACGTGGAACGCCTCTCGTTGCTGGACTGACGCACACGGCTCATTGCTCGATAAGCGGCACTCCTTCAGAATGCCTGCGCTATGCTTAAGAACAGAAATGGTCACGGCTGCCCCCATACCGGATGTACGCGCAGTCCGCGGCAACTCGGTGCTGGCAGACTACGTAGAGTTGCTGAAACCGCGTGTCACGCTGATGGTGATTATTACCGCTGCGGCTGGCTTCTATCTAGGTTCTCTGCGATCGGGAATCAGTCCGTTCAATCTTCAATTTGTTGAAACAGTGCTCGGCATGGCTGCTGTCACTGGTGGGTCCAGCACGCTAAATCAGGTGCTGGAACGCCGCACCGACGCGCTGATGCCACGCACCGCCAGCCGACCCATGGCCGCGCGCAGGTTGTCACTCGGGCATGGCTTGATCTTCGGCCTGCTGCTGATCGCGCTTGGGTCTGCCTTTCTGGCAGTCACCACAAATCCCATCACCGGCATGCTCACGCTGCTGACAGCCATCAGTTACGTCGCCATCTACACGCCGCTCAAGCGCATCAGCATGGTGGCGACGTTTATAGGAGCTTTTCCGGGAGCGCTGCCTCCGCTGATCGGCTGGACAGCCTCGCGCGGCAGGATCGAATGGGCTGCGGTAGCGCTGTTTGCGATCCTGTTTGTCTGGCAGTTTCCCCACTTTGAGGCTATTGGGTGGCTATACCGCGATGATTATGCCCGTGCTGGAATCCGTGTCACCGCAGTTGCAAGCCCGGGCGGTCGCGCCACAGCCGCGCAGGCGTTGTTCTATGCCGTGCTCATGCTGCCGGTCAGCCTGTGGCCGGTCTGGGTCGGCATTAGTGGCAGGCTTTATGGTGCAATCGCTGTCGTTCTAAGCCTTATCTACCTCTTCTACACAGTCCGTTTTACGCGCATAACGCGCGAACTGCAGCCTGCTCACTCCCGCAAAATTGCCCGCGATCTGCTCAAAATCAGTGTGATCTATCTGCCGCTGCTGCTTGCCGCGATGATCCTCAACGCGCAGGGACGAATCTTTTTCTAGGCACCCATGACTTCTCTCGATACACAACCCATTCCGACTGCTGAACGCATCCGCACCCCACCCGGCATCATTCTTGGGATACTGCTGGTGTCGGCCGTAGCCAGCCTGTTCCTGTGCTGGCTGGTGTATTTCCATGCGCCCGCTGATGTGTCGCACACTCACCTGCTGTTCCTGCCAGCGCTCAATGCGGTGCTAAACGGCCTGTCTGCGATCGCGCTGGTTATAGGTTTTATCAATATCCGGGCACGCAGAATCACGCAGCACCGCGCAGCCATGTTTGCCGCCTTCATTTTTTCGTCAGTCTTCTTGGTGTCGTACATCACCAACCATGCACTCCATGGCGACTCGCACCTGCCGGTATCCCACACCAGTGGTCTTTGGTATGGCTACGCGACATTGTTGACGTCACATATCATCCTCTCGATCCTTGCACTGCCGATGATCCTGATCACGTTTTTTCTCTCGCTAACAGGCCGGTTCGAGCAGCACCGCGGCCTGGCACGCTGGACTTTTCCCGTTTGGCTTTACGTATCGGTGACCGGAGTTGCGGTCTACCTGATGCAGGCAGCCATTCGTTGATGATGCCTCGCGCTGTACCTGGCCGCATGCGAGCAGACACCCGCGCAATCCTGCGTGTGGCTGCCGCCATCGAAGTCGCTGGATTGCTTTGCGGATCAGCCGTCTGGCTGACCGGCGGCATGACCAAGCATGGTCCGCACGGCAACCTGGGCTGGTTCGGCCTTATTGTTGCTCTGGGATGCCTGCCGACCGGCACCTTTTTTCTGCTGCTTGGGCTGGCAAAATGGCTAGGCGATCGTGCCCGGCCAGTCTGAACCCAAAGTGCCGCCGCAACAGTCTTACCAGTGATGAAGGCCCGTATTTACATGGACGCGAATGCGACGACGCCGGTGCTGCCGACCGTTGTAGAGGCTATGCGGCCCTATTGGGAAGAGCGCTTCGGCAATGCCTCGGCGGTGCATGCTTTTGGCCGCGGCGCGCGCGCTGCGCTGGACGGCGCCCGCGAACAGCTTGCCACCCTGCTACATGCCAGACCTCCGGAGATCACCTTTACCAGCGGTGGAACGGAGAGTGACAACCTGGCGCTGTTTGGCCTGCTGCATGCCGGTGACCACCTTGTTGCCAGCTCCATTGAACATGACGCAGTGCTGCACGCGGCAGATGCGCTGGAGAGCAGAGGCGTTCTTGTGACACGTGTTCCCTGCGACCGAAACGGTGTTGTGCAGCCTTCGGCTATCGCAGCAGCGTTGACTGCTAACACCCGGTTAGTGAGCGTCATGCTGGCCAATAACGAAACGGGTGTGTTGCAGCCGGTGGCAGACATAGCGGACGTGGCACACCAATCTGGTGCGTGGGTGCACACAGACGCCGTGCAGGCATGCGGCAAAGTGCCGGTGGACGTGCACGCGCTCCGCTGCGACCTGCTGTCTGTTTCCGCGCACAAGATGCATGCTCCGCAGGGTGTGGGCGCGCTGTGGGTTCGAGCAGGCGTGCCGCTGGAACCCGTGATGCATGGCGGCAGCCACGAACGCAGGAGGCGGGCCGGGACCGAGAATGTTGCGGGCATCGCAGGTCTGGGACAAGCGGCAGTGGAGACAAAGCGCTGGCTGTCTGTGGGAGGCGCGGAAGACCTGCAGAGCTTGCGCGACGGTATGGAAAGTGCCCTGAAGCAGCGCATTCCCGGTACCCGCATCCATGGGGAGAACGTGCCGCGTCTGCCCAATACGATGTCGATCAGCTTCGATGGCATCCATGCAGAAGAACTGGTCATCGCGCTTGACCTACAGGGTCTGGCCATTAGTGGAGGTTCGGCCTGCCAGAGCGGCGCGATTGAACCTTCGCATGTACTGCGTGCCATGCGGCTGACGGACGCGGAGGCACGCAGCAGCGTTCGCCTGTCGCTCTCTCGCGTGACAACAATTGACGAGGTGGACCGCGCTGTCGAGATCATTACGTCCGCAGTCCAGCGCATGCGGTCGCTGCGAGACGCCTCAAGCGCACCATTCGCGGAACTGAGAAAATAGTCACATGGCAACAACGCTGAACAGCATGTTCGAGATCCCACCGGCACCAGACGAAGAAAGCACAATCGCCGTAGCCATGTCGGGCGGCGTGGATTCCTCAGCGGTCGCGGCCATGCTGCAGCAGCAGGGCCACTCGCTGGTAGGGTTGACCCTGCAGCTGTGGGACCAGCGGCGACTGTCCGGCAAAAACGGCATACCGGAGCAGGTGCAGGGCCGCTGCTGCTCTCTGGACGATGTTTACGACGCGCGCCGGGTGGCAGAGCAGCTGGGCATTCCCTACTATGTGGTCAATCAGCAGCAGCGCTTTGAACGCGACGTGGTGCAGCCCTTTGTCGATGAGTACCTCGCCGGTCGCACGCCGATACCGTGCACGCTTTGTAACAACCATTTGAAGTTCGACGAATTGCTGAAAACAGCGCGCGGCATCGGTGCGGAGCGGGTTGCCACCGGGCACTACGCGCGCGTTCGCTTTGATGAAGGCCGCGGACGCTGGCTGCTGCTCAGGCCGGCGGACCGGTCGAAAGACCAGACCTACTTTCTCTTTGGGCTTACCCAGCAGCAGCTGAGCCGCACCCTGTTTCCGCTTGGTAACATGCAGAAGAGCGACGTGCGGGTCATGGCAGAGGAGCAGCAGTTACGGGTCGCGCAGAAGCCGGACTCACAGGAAATCTGCTTCATTCCGGGCGGTGATTATAAGGCATTCTTATCAGCTTATCTGCAGGAACAGGGAAGGCCGCTGCCTGATTCTTCCGGCGACTTGATCACGTCGGACGGAGAGGTAGTCGGTACCCATCAAGGCGTGCAGGACTTCACGGTCGGACAGAAGAAGGGTCTGCAGCAGCGCCTGCACCACCATCCCACGGAAGCCGTATATGTACTCTCAATCAATCCTGCGAACAACCGCGTAGTAGTCGGCGGCGATGCCCAATTGCACACAACTCTTGCTGCCGCAAACCGGTTGAACTGGATTGCCATTGAAGAGCTTACAGTTCCTCTCAGGGTTCAGGCTAAGATCCGGCATCGGCATGAACCTGCCGATGCCACAATTACGCCAGCAGGCGATGGACACATCTCCATCGAGTTCGACCATCCTCAACGCGCAATCACACCCGGGCAGGCAGCCGTATTCTTCGACAGAGACGTGGTGATTGGCGGAGGATGGCTTTGCGAGCCGCAGAAACTCGCCTAGGCGTGGTAATCATCCTCAAGCCCTGTGTAGACACTACCGCCCTCAAAGGCGACGGGAGTTGAAACACGAGCGCGCTTCTGCACCTCATGGCTTTTGCCCGCAAAGTGAGATCTCAGGGACTCCAGGCCAGCTTTCACACCATTTACTATTCCCGACGCCTGCCGCACAGGTGCAAAAATTGCGTGCTGGACATTGGCGGCGATAGCACCTGTCCGTATCAGAGCGCCAGAGATCATGTCGTCAACCCGTGCCGTCTGCTTCTGTGCGCGACCAGTGGTGTCGGTCAGGAACGAATCCACCTGCGCAACCTTTGCACGGTACACGTCACTGGTGTCTGCAATGTTCGTTGTCACGCGCTTGATCTTTGGCTCGGTATCAGCGACTACGTTACGGGCCACCTCGGCGATATGCTGGCCTTTCTCGGTAATGTCGCGGACTGACTCAAGGATGGGGTAGACCTTACCCTTTGCCTCGGCTGTTAATTCGGCAACCTGCTTGAGCAACTTGACCACGGCAAACGCAATCGCGCCCAGCGCGATTGCCTCCACCAAGATGGCAAAGGCAACAATCCCGGTATATGCAAGCAGGTAGGTCGATTGATGTTCTGTCATGGTAGATGCCTCCAGGCAATGCTGCTGTTACGCGCGGAAGCCCGCGAATGCTTCGCGGGCTCCTCGGTCAGATTGAAATCAATTATGCAGTCTGGCCTTCGGTCTTCTCCTGGTAAACCTGCTTACCGGCATCGACCGCCTGCTTACCCGCGTCCACACTTTGAGCTACCTTTTCCTGCTGTTCCTGCAGAAATTCCTTGCCTTTATCGACATACTGACTCCACTGAGTGCGGCCCTTGTCGTAATAATCACGACCACGGTCTACGTAGTCGTTGATCTGGCCTTTGCCCTGTTCCACGTATTGGTTGGCCTTTTCTTTTGCATCACGCGCCTGCTCCGCCAGATCGTCGCGCGTCTCCTGGCCGCTCTTGGGAGCGTAAAGAACGCCCGCCAACGCGCCAATGCCGAGTCCTGCAATGAACCATCCTAGACCGCTGCTTGAGTTGTCGTCTGCCATTTACTTTCTCCCACCGGAACCGCCAAGGCTCCTGCTAATGTGTCACTGCTTGTGCCATTGTTCCGGAAATTCGTTTCTGCTGCGGTGGATACAAGCACCAGAATCGACTTCATGAATCAAACCAACGGATGCGGTAGGTACACCTGTGGTTGCCGCAAACTATTAACGAGAAGCTATGGATACGAGAGGTGCCCGTAAAACCGGTGCGGGCTCCAAAACGTCATAGGGGTGTACGGGAAACAAAGGCTGCCTTGGCAGCCTTACAGGTGATTGAAAATGGACCCACTCGAGAAGACAGGCAGAACATACAAAGAAGCCGCGAAGAAACAGGTGATCGCTGTGAGCCTGGCAGGAGTCCTTTGCCTGGCCGGCTGCAAAACAGCCCCCACCGTTGACGATCCTACTTTGACCGCACAGGTGCAGCAGCGCCTGGCGGCGGATGGTGCCTTGAGCAGTGAGCCCGTCCAGGTGATGGCACAGGCCGGAGTCGTGACGTTGAGCGGAGCGGTGAGCAATGCTGCTGCGCGCAGCCTTGCATCGAATGATGCAGCCAGTATCGCCGGTGTAAGGAAGGTGATTAACGATCTTTCGGTCAGCCCAGCCACACCGGCTGTTAGCACCACTGCTACCACCAGGTTGCCGCAGGAGGAGCCGTTGCCTGTGCCTGCTCCGAGACAGCGGGTGCAACCGGCTCCAAAGCCTGCGGCTTCAGCCCCTATTTCGAGAAACACCCCGCCTCCTCCTGCTCCGGCGTATACGCCTCCAGTGCGCACAGAGCCTGCTCCTCCGCCTACGCCAGTTACAAGGGTGGTAACACTGCCTGCAGGCAGCACGCTGCCGGTGCGCATTACGCAAACACTTGACAGCGGAAGCGCACAGACCGGTGACAGCTTCTCCGGTGCACTTGCCACTGATGTGATCGAAGACGGCATGGTACTGATACCGCGAGGAGCATCGGTAAACGGCCGGGTCACAGAGGTGCATGAAGCCGCGCACTTCAAGGGCTCGTCACTGCTGACAATCGAACTGCTCGGTGTCACCGCACGTGGTGAACGCGTTTCTGTCTCCACGCAGCCCTACAGCGTTGAAGGCAAGGGCCGTGGCAAGAACACTGCAGTCAAGACCGGAGTTGGCGCTGCAGCCGGAGCGGTTCTTGGCGGCATCTTCGGCGGCGGGAAGGGAGCAGCCATTGGTGCGGCTGCAGGCGGGGGAACCGGTGCTGCCATCAACGGCGTCACCCGCGGCGATCAGGTGCAGATTCCAAGTGAAACCGTTGTCCGCTTTGTGACGACGAATTCTCTGGCTGTAAGGACGTCCACCCATACCGGCAGCCAAAGCGAACCTTCGCTGCAGAATCGTTATTAGGTGCGAACAGGCGTATGGAGCCGTGATGAGCTGCGTACGCCTGTTAAGATGACTCGCTTCAATGAGATGCGTTATCTGCTGAACTAAACTAAGAACATCCCCTTGAGAGAGAGTCGCCTGCATGGAGACGGCATCAACGCAGAGCGTCGGGTTCCTCAGCCTGGTTCTGCATGCGCATCAACCCTATGTGCTTCATCACGGCACCTGGCCACATGGACTGGAATGGCTGCTCGAAGCCGCAAGTGAGACGTACCTGCCGCTCCTTCGAACCATCCGCCGGCTTGAAGCGGACGGCATCCGATTCTCCGCAAACGTAAGCCTTTCGCCTGTATTGCTGGAGCAACTGGCCCATGCAGACTTCAGGGCAGAGTTGCCAAAGTATCTGCAACGCAAAATCGTTTCAGCTCGCGAAGACGCAGCTTTCTTCCAGCAGGCCGAGGAGTTTCATCTGCTGTCGCTTGCGCGGCATTGGGAAGTCGTCTTCCAGGAAGCCCTGGATGACCTTGATTCTCTCGACGGGAACCTGATCGCCGGCTTTCGTCAGGCGGAACAGAGCGGTTCCATCGGTCTTCTGACTACTGCCGCGACTCACGGCTATGCTCCCCTGCTCGGTACCGACGGCAGTCTGCGAGCGCAATTCCAGACTGCTGTTTCGGCGCATCAGCGGCACCTTGGCAAGCAGCCCCGGGGGGTGTGGCTGCCGGAGTGTGGCTATCGGCCCTCAGGTCCGTGGCGCTTCCCCGTTATGCCGGAAGGCGCCCCGGAGCAGGGTTCACAGGACCGTATTGGGGTAGAACGGGCTTTGTCTGAGGCTGGACTTCGCTTTACCTTCGTAGATTCCCATTTGGTGGAAGACGGTCAACCGGTCGATTCCACTGCTGTCAGATGGTCCACTGAACATGCGCATTCTCTGTACCGCCCGCACACGGTGAGCGACAGCGGCGTGGTCGCGTTTGCACGCGATCCCCGGTCTGCGTTCCAGGTATGGAGCTCACACTTTGGGTATCCGGGAGACTTTGCTTACCTTGATTTCCACAAAAAGCGATGGCCCGGTGGGCACCGTTACTGGCGCGTGACCGGTGAAAACCTCGGCATGGCAGACAAGGAACCCTACTACCCGGACGCTGCGCGGGAACGCAGCAGGACGCATGCCAGGCACTTTGCAGCGCTGGTGGCTGAAACTCTGCGTGCAAACGGAGGTCATGAATCCTCCCCACCCATTCTGTGCGCGCCGTTTGACCTGGAGCTGTTCGGCCACTGGTGGCATGAGGGCATGCAGTTTCTGGAGGATGTTGCGCGAGTGCTGGCCACTGGTGAGAACGGTGTGCAGCCACTCTCATGCGGGGATTACCTCGAGATGTACGGTTCTGCCGGTGCTCTGCGCCTGCACGAGGGTTCCTGGGGAGCAGGCGGCGACAGCAGCGTGTGGCTGAACGGAGAGACTGGACCGCTGTTGAGCCGTATGTACGGAGCTGAACTTCAACTACGTGCCGCCACGCAGCATCCTGCCTGGACGGACGGCGGTACCGGCGAGCGGATTGCAACGCAGCTATGCCGCGAACTGCTGCTGATGGAGTCAAGTGACTGGCCGACCCTGATCACAACCGGCGCGGCGCGTGATTACGCCGAACGCCGCTTTGCGGAGCACGCGGAAAGCTTCGCGGCAGTCCTGGAAGTGTGGGAATGCTTTCTGAGTGGCGCAGTTGACCAAACCGTGGTGGAGGAGTCATTGGCACCACTGGAAGCACGTGATGGGATTTTTCCTTACCTGAACCCGGCAAGCTGGCGCGAAAGTGCCAACAGAAACGGTGAATAACCATCGATTGTCTGCTGCCCCGGCGTGAAGCTGCGCTGCAGCGAACTGTGGCACCGGTAGACTTGAACTTGTGGCGACTGCCGTACTCACGCGTGCACACCCGGTCGCCGGGCGATCGCCGATTGCGCTCTGGCACCTGTTGAGCCTTGATGCTCCGTGCGTTGCAGCGGTATGGACGGACTTTCTGGCCCGCCAGTTCCGGATTGACCTTCCTCTCGGCGTCCCGTTCGCGCTTGGCCTGACCGTATGGCTGCTGTACGCGGCAGACCGTATCCGTGACGCGACATGCGGAGAGATCGCCGAAGAGCGGCATCGCTTTCACCTGCTGCATCGCAAAGGCTTCATGGCAGCCGGCCTGGCAGTTACGGTTGTGCTGGCGGTGTTGGTAGCGCACCTGCCTCATGCCGTGCGAACCGGCTGGCTGATGCTAACTGTTCCTCTTTGCGCTTACCTTCTGGCCGTTCATGGTTTTCGATTGCGCCGGATCTCAAAGGAGCCGCTGGTCGCAATGTTGTTTACCACGGCGGTTCTGATGCCGCTACTGGTCAGCAGGGTCGTCCCAAGTCGTGCCCTGTTTCTTACCGCGACAGCATTTGGGAGTCTCTGCTGGCTCAACTGTATCGCCATCGCCCGGTGGGAAGAGACGCTGGTTTCAGCAGGCTCTTCTTCGGCGTGGCTGGGCAGGCGCTTCCCCTTGGCCGTCACACTCACAATGAGTCTTGCTGCACCGCTGCTGCTCTCCAAAGCGACGATCTGCGTTGGTCTTGCCGTGATCTCAGCCGCCTTTGCTTTGCTGCTGCTGGATGCCATGGGCAGGAGTTTTCTACGGCCGACACGGCGAGGCCTGGCGGATGCCGCGCTGCTAAGCCCACTGCTTGTATGGCCATTGCTAAGATTGCTGAACGCCCTATGAAAAGCGGCTTCGACCGGCTTGCCACACCTTACCGGTGGGTGGAATACCTGACGTTTGGCCGTGCCCTGGAGCGGTGTCGCTACCATTTTCTTGCGGAGATGACTGGGACGCGGTATGCGCTGCTGTTGGGTGACGGCGATGGCCGCTTTGCTGCACAACTGCTGCTTGCTGCTCCATTTGCCCAGGCTCACGCCATCGATGGCAGCAGATCCATGCTGACCGCATTGCAAAACCGCTGCACCGCCGTGGGTCGGGGCAGCCACCTGACGGTACACCATGCCGATCTGACCGACGGTCTACGCCTGTCGCGCAACCTGTCCTTCGACCTGGTAGCGACGCACTTCGTTCTGGACTGTATGCCGGAAAGAGACATCGACCTGCTGGTCTCGCAGGTTAAACCCCTGCTGGCAGAAGAAGGACGATGGGTGGTCTCTGAATTCAACATCCCGCAGGGTGCCATGCACGTGCCTGCCCGGCTGCTGGTGTGGACCCTGTACGTCGCATTCCGCTTGCTGGCTGGACTGCGCGTCCGCAAGTTGCCGGATTACGCCACGGTCTTCAGCAGGCATGATTTCAAGCGGGTGCGACGCGTTCCCTCACTATGCGGGCTGCTGGTGTCAGAGGTATGGGTGCAGACCGGTTCGTAATCCTGTCACAATTTGCGGCTTAGAATGGCCTCAGCGATGAATCTTTACCTGATGAGGCACGGATCAGCGGGAACGCGGCGCAGCAATCCACTGCTGGATCTGCGGCGTCCGCTGGACAAGGCCGGTAAGCGCGACTGCCTTCTGCTTGGCAATACGCTTTCGTCCATGAACGTCACGTTCGACCTGATTGTCTCAAGCCCGTTAAAGCGCAGCCTGCAAACCGCATCGCTGGTGGGCACGGAAACAGGTTACGAGCAGAAAATCCTGCTGTCCGACGCGCTTGCACCATCTGCGACGTTTGCTCAATTCGAAAAGCTGCTGGTGGAATGCACCGGTCACGAATCGCTGCTGTTGGTGGGCCACAGTCCAAACCTGGTGCAGTTTCTGGGTACCCTGATGCAGCCCTCACAGGCGACGAAGGCAAGCAGGCCACCCGCCGCCGTTCGCATGCGTAAAGGTGCTATTGCCCGCCTGAACTTTGAGCGTGGAGCAGCCACACTGCAGTGGATGCTGGATCCCCGGGTCGTGCGCACGCTTTACGCCAACTCGATTGCCAGGTCACGCCGGAAGATCTCGCGGAAGTAGGCCGCTTCCTTGTTCAGGGACCAGCGCTCCAGGTCGGCTCCACCGCGCCCTGGGTGCAGTTCCAGAACGACGCGTTTTGGATAGATGCGCGCTTCAATCCCAACCGCATCGGTAGCTCGGTTCTGATTCAGGGCGACGGCCAGGCGCAGCAGCACGATGGACCGCAGAATATCCCCCTGCTGCTCCACCGGAATGCTGCGCAGCGGCCTGTCCATGGGATCAGGGCGGCTCTTGCCCAGGTATCTTGCAATCGCGCTGATTGCCGTTCGTTCGCTCGGCGAAAAGCCGAAGATTTCAGAGTTTTCGATGATGTACTGCGTGTGCCGGTGATGACCCTGGTGGTTCATGAATTTGCCCACATCGTTCATCATGGCGGCGGCCGCCAGCCACTCACGGTATTGCACCGGCAGGCCGTGCACACGCTCCAGTGAATCGAACAGCCTTACGGCGTCTGCCCGAACCGGCTCGACACGCTTCAACTCAATGCCGTACCGGCGGCACACTTCCAGCACGCCATTCCAGCGTTCCTGCTCAACAGCCTTGTGCACGGACGCGCGCCCATCGCTGTCAGACAGCATCTGCGCCAGAATGCCGTCGCGCAAGCCCAGCGGTGAGTAGCGGAAACCTTTCAACTGCAGCCGTTCCAGTATCTCCGCATACACAAACGCACCACCGATGATGATTTCGCTCCGCTTCGGCCCGATGCCCGGGACCAGCATCCGATCACTGTTTTTCATCTTCACCAACCGGCGCGCAAGCGAACGCACCGAGGTCGTGTCGGTCGTCAGCGGCGCTGCAGAGCCTGCCCGCTTCAGGGCGGCTCCCTTCTCCGCAGCCACCGGTTTAGCCAGGCTTTTTTTCGCAATGGCTATGGCCTGGCTTGCTTCTGCAATCGCGGCAGCGGCGCCTGAAGTTGCGATCACCAGCGGCACGCCCGGCTTGCCCAGTTTGCGCTCCAGTTTGCGCAGCTCACGGTCGATGTAGGTGTGCAGCTGGCGCTGCTGGTCTTCTGTTGGAGGATCGCTGTGCAGAAACTCCTGCTGCAGCCGAACCGAGCCTAACGGCAGCGATACCATCTCGCGAATGCGTCCGTCCTCTGAAAGCGTGATCTCACAGGATCCGCCGCCCAGGTCAATCAGGACGCAACGTCCGCGTGCACCGGCTTCGTGTGTAACGACGCCCAGGTGGATCAGGCGGCCTTCCTCAAGGCCGGAGATTACCTCGACGGTCCAGCCCGTTGCGGACTTGACCCAAGCGACAAAGGCCGCGGCATTGCGAGCATCCCGCATGGCCGACGTAGCAACTACCCTGACGACGTCCACCACCTGCGACTGCACTGCCTTTTGGAAGCGCTTCAACGCGCGAATGGTGTTGGCCATGGCATCGGGTGAAATGTCGCCGGTCTGGAAGACACTTTCGCCAAGGCGCACCACTTCCCGATCTTCGTGCAGCACCTTCAGCTTGTGCTGCTGCACCGATGCAATGGCGAGCC
>CAXTFT010000009.1:18235-41089 GCA_964243585.1 uncultured Terriglobus sp. | reverse complement strand
TCAACGATGTCAAAGAGAACCCATCCAGTCTCGCCACACCAGATCGCCTGGCTCATGTTGAAGGTCGATCCGGCAAGAAGCAAGTACCTGACCGCACTCTGCGAGTTCTCACCGGAGCTGGCATCCATCGCGCGAGTCGCGAGGTCGCTCTTTAACCTTCTGCGCACGCGCAACGCTCAGGCTTGGTCCGACTGGAGCGAAGGTGCGGAGCACTCTCCGCTTGCCGCGTTCGCTCGGCATCTCTGTCGAGACAAAGATGCCGTTTTGGCCGCTTTGCGACTGCCGTGGAGCAACGGCATGGTCGAAGGGCAGGTCCATCGGCTCAAGCTCCTGAAGCGGCAGATGTACGGACGTGCTGGCTTTGATCTGCTGCGCGAACGCGTGCTCAACGGAGCGTAACCGCTTCTGAAGCGGTCGCCTCCGCTGAGTACAGCATCACCAAATGCGTGCCAGAACCCAAATAATGTGAAAAGCTACACTCAAGATGCGGACGGTATCGCGTCCGAGGACGACATTGAGCCTGTTCATCGCCTTCAAGGCTTGCTTATCGTAGTTACAGTCCGACTCCCCACAGAGCCGCTGAGAGCGTCACCGCAGACGGATCGGCAAGGACCAGTCCGGTTCAGGACCGCCGGAACCGAAGGTACGGTGGTGGCCGGCCACCAAGTAGGTCTCGTTATGCGGAGCTTTGCAGCGGCTGCACCCGGATCGCTCAGCAAACGATAGCGCCAGTCTCGACCAAGCAACTGCTTCGTAACCTGCAGACCGTCAGGTCTAGCTTCCAAAATGCTTGCTCATATAAGCCGGAAGAGGAACCTTCGCAATCTGCAAGTAAAGGCAAAATATTGCTACGACTCAGGCACATTCGCTTCTCTCCTACTCCGCACTGGTAAGTCGATGGCGGAACTTCGTGCACCACGCTGTATGCCGTGGCATCATGGGTCGGACTTTCCTCGATATCTCCGGAGTGTTGCATGTCTCTATTTGACAGCTTCTTAAACCCGAAACGATCGTTACAGGGTCTGAACTTGCAGGTCCCTGACTCCCCGTCGGCAACAACGGCAGAGCACGCGGGTCCAGTATCGCCATGCCAGATCGACCCGGAGCTTGCGCGTATCGCAGGTCCAATCATTGAAGAGCGAGCCAACGCGATGTTCGAGGCCGGCGAACGGCCCAGGTCGTTCTACCTGGCCATAGATACGGTGCAGGGTGGCTTAGTGGCCTTTAAGCTGAATGGAGAACTCCGCTCTGCTGCGCTGGTATTCACTTCGGGGTTTCAGGCTTTCGACTACCTTCGAGCATCCGGGATGCCTGGAGAGGTTCAGGAGATTCCAGCAACTGTTCTCCAGTCTCATATGAAGGACTGGCTAGAGGCTGGCGCAGGTGCTATCGCCCTTGATCGATGTCCGCGTTGTCCAATCTGCCTCGCCATTCCGATCAGAGGCTACCTGACCGACGAGCAGGTTGGCCGGGTTTGGGCGATCCACCGGAGTGCGCGCATCTTTCAAGTACAACGTTACCTCCGGGCATGGCTGGGCGACCGTCCAGTGTCTGGGTCGGGTGATGAGGTGGTCGACCGCGTAGAAAAGCGCAAGATTCTCGAAATGATCCGTGACCATCTTGATTGCAGCGTCCCATACCTGCACTGGATGATTGCGCTGGAAGCCGGTGTCTCGAGGAACGAGGAGGTGCGGTTGGCAGCTGTCAAGCGATTGCAAGAGTTCGGCCCGCAGTTCTCCGACAGAGTCACCTCTTCCTCCGAAGGCGATGGGTGGAGCGCCGCTCTTTCCGAATGCCATGTCGGGCTGCTCGCAAGCTATGACATGCTCAGGCCGTTGCACCAAGAGCCCTAGTCATAGGAGAGGTACAGCCGATCCGTCCGTGCTGCTGCCCATGTCTTTCCTCGATAGGTTAGAAATGCTCCCACTTGCCTCCAGCATGCAGAGCTTTTCCAGCGTGCCTTCCCCGTCACTCATCCTTTCCGGTCAAAGGTCTCGAAGCTCGGTTTCAGGCGAAACGACACTGTTGATGGCTGATGCAAAGTGGCGCCGCGCACTGATGTCATGAGGTCTTCTGCGGTAGGAGCGATGTTCTGGGCGATGGCAACGCCAGGACACACCGCCGGTACCGACAAGGAAAGAGCAACACTTAGACGAGTAGATGTCATTTGACACAGGAGCTTAGCATCGCTCGGCAGGGTTCGGGAGACAATCACCAGCTGACAAGAGACCTGCAACTCTTTCTCCGGGCCGAGATCTATGCCAACGCTGTAGGCTTCGCGTATGCAGCCAGCTCAGCGTTCAGACGCTCCATCCCGATTCCCTGCTGAGTCTCTAGCCTAAGTAAGCGGGTGGGGGAATGTCTGCGCCCTTCCCCAGCTCCCAGCCAACGCCGGCGAGAAGCAACCGGCGCGGTCTTGGAGACTCCCCATCTCAGCGGGGGTACCCCGTAACGCCCCGCAAAGCAATCACAGCGCGTGCCGCGCAAAGCGGAAACCAGACCTTGCTGAGAGCCTCCGTCCCTGGCGCGCGTAAGCTGGTGGAAAAAGCTCCGTGCAGCTCCAGGTATTCGCTTCCTCCGTGCCTCCGGCATGCCCTTTCAGGGCACTTTCCGCACAGCATTGCACTTGCCGCCCCTGCTGGCGTGGGCCAAGGCCAAGGCGTGTTTGAGAGCAAACACAGCCAAGCCATTGAAAAGCGAGGAACACTCCCCATGAGCAACTCCACAGCAGCCAAGTCAGCCAAGCCCAGTCGACCAGCAGCCAAGTCAGCCAAGCCCAGTCGACGGATCCAGCCGTCCGATCGACTTCGCCCCCCTGCGCCGTAAACCAGACCTTGCCGCCCTCGAAGTCCAGACCGTGCAAACCGATCATGGGAGCGGTATCGAAACTTGGCAGCGCTTTGTGGTTCACCAGGTCCAGAACATCCAACTCGTGTCCCTGGCTGTTCTCCATGTTGGAGACCCACGCGCGCGTTCCGTCAGCTGACGCGATCACCTCATGCGGGTCCGGCCCGACCGGCATCTTCGCCATGACCTTCAGCGTCACCGGGTCAACGATCGACAGTGTGTGATCGGTCTTCGAGAGCGCCAGCAACACAGGGTGTTCTACAACCTGTGTCCAGCTCTTGGGAGCAAACAGCGCCGTTCCCAACACAACCCCAGCCGTCACAAATCGGAACACTTTCGATCGCATAGAACCATTCTCCTCCTATCTGGCCGCCGCTGTACGTTCACCACATGACGCGAAGCGGATGACAAACAAATGCGAGGCGGTGGGTTTGCTGCAGAGCCGTAAACTACTCGAGATCGATACGGCTTGGCGCAGGTACTCCGCAGGTGGTGGCGTTGACAGAATCTTCGCTTGCGCGGACATGGACAGTTGACATTTTCTGCTTATCGTAATCATCTGTTCACTGTTCCCTACAGCTTCCTCTCGCGTCGCATACTTCTCACTCTGCGCCCCCGTAAATGGCGTCAGGCTGCGCGTTTGATAAGCGATCTATCTCAGGATGGCCATCGTGGCATTGGCTTACCTACCAGGAGACTCAGAGCATGTCCTTGTTCCCCCAAAAGCGCAGCATTGCGGTGATTGCGGTCCTTGCAAGCGCATTCACGTCCTCGTCCTTTGCACAAGAAACGACCGGCTCCATCAGCGGTACCGTGACTGATCCGTCCGGCGCCGCGATCAAGGGAGCTACAGTCGTTCTGACCAACACGGATCGCGGCCAGGATCGGACCCTGGTGACGAATGGCGCCGGCTACTACATAGCGACATCGTTGCCGCTGGGTGTGTACACGGTAAGGGTCACAGCCAGCGGCTTCGCCACCGCTACCGTGACGAGTCTCACGTTGCACGTGAATGACGCGCTGACGATGAACCAGCAATTGAAGACCGGTGAAGCGTCCGAAGAGGTCAGCGTGAAAGCCGACTCTGCCCAGCTGAATTTCGAAGATGCGACTTCTGCTGGCCTGATAAGCGGAGAACAAGCACGCGAGTTGGTGCTCAACAATCGCAACTACGAACAGCTGATCCAGCTGCAACCTGGCGTCGCCTACGGTGGCGCAAACGATCAACTCTATGTCGGTTCAACGGTTCCATCCGGTAGTTCTAACCAGGTGGCCTTCTCCGTCAACGGCGGCCGTTCCACCTCGAACAACTGGACGATCGATGGTGCCGATAATGTGGACCGCGGCTCCGGCTTGACGCTTCTGGTCTATCCTTCTGTCGACGCGATCGCTGAATTTAAGACGCTGCGGGGCACCTACACTGCCCAGTTTGGCCGCGGTGCCAGCGGTCAGATCAACGTAGTGACCCGATCCGGCACCAACAGCTGGCATGGCTCCGCCTACGAGTTCTTCCGCAACGATGTGCTGAATGCGAACGGTTACTTCAACAACCTAAACAACATCAAGCGTTCCTCCGCGCCCTTGCGCTACAACGACTTCGGTGGCACTTTCGGCGGCCCGGTAGACATTCCGCACCTCTACAACGGTCGAGACAAGACCTTCTTCTTCTTTTCGTATGAGGGCCGCCGCGTCATCCAGTACGTGACGGGTTCGTCGCTGGTGCCTACAGACGCAGAGCGGAAAGGTGACTTCACCAACGCCTATTTCCAGAGAAGTAACGGTGCATGGGCGTCTGGACCGGTCAGTGTCTGTACCGCGTACGGTGCAAACGGCGCGTGTACGGCGACAGGCAATCGCCTCACAAACATTTCGCCCACGGCCGCTGCCTATGTCAAAGATCTCTACGCCCAGGTGCCTCTACCGACCTCGGCGCTTGACATCGCTAATGGTCTTGACCCGCACACCCTTTTCTCGTCGGCACGGAATAAGTTTGGCGACGACCAGTTCCTTGTCCGCATCGACCAGGCGATCGGCTCGAAGGCAAACCTGTTCTACCGGTATATCCATGACACCCTGCCGGTTGAATCGGGCACAGGCACCTTTACGACGGTTCCTATTCCTGGCATTGCGAATACCACAACATCACAGCCGGGCACCACGCACATGGCGCACGGCACCTATGTCTTTTCTCCCACCACGTTGCTGGACGCAGGGTATGCCTTTTCCTCGGGTGCAATCCTGACAGATCCGGTCGGCGCACTCACCACGGCTAACTCGCCGGACGTACGGCCGTCACTGCCGTACGTGAATCAACTCGGCGTGATCCCAACCTTGGGCTTCAACGGGTTCCTGACGCCCCTTGGCAGCACGGGTATCTATCGCGAACACAATGTGAACCACAATGTCTTCGGCAGCATTACCAAAACAGTAGGTCGCACCACGCTGATTGTGGGCGCGACCTACAACCGGTACCAGAAGACGGAGAATGCCACAGGCGGCAACCAGGGTGGATTCAACTTCGGCGTGACTCCCACCATTACCGCGCCTACCGGGGTGAACCAGACCAGCCTCAATTCCTCGCAGGCCTTTGCGAACTTCCTACTTGGGAACGCGAATGGCGGTACGACAAACGGCTTCTCGCAGACGTCGCTGGCTATTACGCCGGACCTGCGCGAGAACGTTCTGGAAGCTTACGTTCAGGACAACTGGAAAGTCATGCCGCGTCTGACCCTGAACCTGGGCGTGCGGTACAGCTACTATGGCCAGCCCATTGACGCGAACGGACGGCTCAGCAACTTCGACCCAACTGCCTACAGCGCGGCCAAGGCACCCACCATTTCCAGCACGGGCCTCATCTGTACGGCGGCACCCTGCGCGAACACGGATGGCTTGAATTCCGGCGTACCGAACGGTGCATCCGACATCTACCAGTCGGTTAATTACATCAACGGCATGGTGTACGGCGGCAACGCCGTCACCGGCCACGCCAGCCGCTTCGGCAACAACGTTGGACCGTCAGACAACAACAACTTCGCTCCTCGCTTTGGCTTTGCGTTTGATGTTTTTGGCGATGGGAAAACGGCGTTGCGCGGTGGCTATGGTTGGTCGTTCGACGAGTCCGCGGTTAGCTATTTTGAAACCGCCGTCTTCAACAATGCTCCCGCGGTAAGCACCTTCAACGCTTCTGCCGCATCGCTGGATGCACCTGCCGGCGCCGCGGCTGCTGCTGCCGGACTTTCCACAACGCCTGGCCGCGTAGTCGGTTCGCCGGTGGACGGCTACAAGACGCCCTATGTGCAGCAGTTTTCGCTGGACGTACAGCAGCAGGTCACTCCCAGCCTCATGCTCGACATCGGATACGTGGGCACGCAGGGGACACACCTGCTCGGCATGGTCAACATCAACGAGGCGCAGCCAGGTGCGTTTCTAAATGGCAATGGCACTGCGCGCGTGAACCCGCTCAAGAGCATTGGCAGTAGTTGCGCCTATCCCGGTACGGCGACGGCGGGCGTTGCGGGCAGCGGTGTTCCTACCTTCTTGAACGCCACCTGTGACCGCACGCTGAACCAGATTCGTCCTTACCTGGGTTATTTCGCGATCGATGCCATACGGTCTATCTTCAGCTCCAACTACCAGTCACTGCAGGTAAAGGTCACGAAGACATGGGGCAAGAGCTTGTTTGATGCGAACTACACCTGGTCAAAGAACCTGACCAACGCGCAGAACGACTACTCTACCCCGCCGCAGAATACGTACAACATCAACGCAGACTACGGTCTCGCCGCGATCGATCGTCGCAACATCCTTACGCTGGACGCGATCTGGTATTTACCATTTTTTGAGAACCAGCACGGAATTGCTGGCCGTGTACTTGGTGGCTGGGAACTGAGCGGCGTGTACGCCGTCAATTCTGGCCTGCCGCTAACGGCAACCGAGAGCACGGGGGCGCAGGTGTACTACGGCTACACCAACCCGGTGAACGGCAAAACTGCAGGCAACTACGTGAACGATTCGGCAGGTCTGGGCATCAACGGCAACACAAACGCCGGCTTCCGACCGGATCAGATCGCCAATCCGAATCAAGGGCAGGGTGGCCGCACCATCCACACACGCACCGAGTGGTTCTTCCGTGGTGCATTCGATACGCCGCTACCCACCGATGTGCGTCCGGGCAACAGCAAGCGCGGCAACATCATTGGTCCCGGCTACAACCGCCTAGATGTGGGCATTTTCCGCAACTTCAAAATTTTCGAGAGCCTTGTCTTTCAACTTCGCGGCGAAGCGTTCAACGCAGCCAATCACACCAACTGGCAAGGCGTAGGAACCTCCGCGACTGCAACCACCTTTGGTCAGGTGACCTCAACCAGAGACCCTCGGATCTTGCAGGTCGCAGGCAAGATCACCTTTTAAGTAAACGGGAGTGGCTTGCGCGGCGTCGCAATGAAGACGGCCTTTCTGGTGGCTTTTGTAAGACAGCCTTTCGTCCCTACGATCTTGCCGTGACTGTCTTCCTGCTGATCGCAAAGCACCATCTCGGCAGGGAGATCCGCGTGGAGACGGATGGAGAAGCCAGGCAGTGGGAAGATGCCCAATTGCTGTGTCGAGCCGAACTGGGTTACAGCATCACCTTTGAGGAGGTGACCGCGTGAGGATGACCTGCTGCAACACTCACTCTCTCGGCCCGATGCCGCAAACAAGCAAATGCGTAATGAAGCGCTCCGTTATTCTGTCGGCTCTGATGGAGGCATCGTAGGGCCGAGATTTCTCGATTAATCTTCCTAACCGCGCACGAACCTCACTGTCTAATCGAGCGAATGGAACAGGACGAGCGAGTAGCCATCCAGAGCGTGCTGCGCGGTAACCGCGATAGTTATCGACTGCTCATGGAGCGGCACTACCCCGTCACGTACCGTATGGCCTTCCGGATCACCGGGAATGCCGAAGACGCCGAAGAAGCCGCACAGGATGCATTTCTGCGCGCATACCGAAAGCTGGACACATTTCGTCAGGACAGCAACTTTTCAACCTGGGTGAACCGAATCGCCATAAATTCCGCACTCAACATCATCGAACGTCGCAGCCGGGATGTCGGTCATGCAGCCGAACGATTGGATGCTCCGCTGGCCCTCTCGACGAGATGCCTGCAAATTTCGGACGGGAAGGCGGGGCCAGAGCGAGTGTTGCTGGACGCAGAGACAGCGCGCCTTCGCCGCGATGCGATGGAGACGCTCACGCCAATGGAGAGAACTGCCTTCACTCTGCGTCACATGGAAGATCTGCCCATTGCGGAGATCGCGGAGGCGCTGCGCGTGCCGACCAACTCCGCCAAGCAGGCGGTCTTCCGTGCCGTTAGCAAGCTGCGCGCATCGCTGGCACCACATGCAGGAGATGCCCGATGAGTCCAGACCTGAACCCGGAAGAGGAGGAACTGATCGCCTTCCATCTCGGTGAGCCTTGCGATCACGTTGCGATCCGTGAGCGTCTGCTACGCGACGAAGCATATGCTTTGTTGTCGGAGTCAGTCAGCCGGACACTTCGCGTTTATTCTGCAGAGCCAGTTGCTCCCCCCGATACGGAGGCCGCCTGGCGGAAGCTCCGCCCTAATTTGCCCGCGCTCGAAGTTCCCGAGAAGGGATCGGTGTGGCGGTGGTTTGTTCTTGCACCCGCAGCGCTTGCGATGCTGCTCGTTGGATTATTCCTAGTTGGCATGCTTCACCGCTCGCCGAAGATCGAGGAAGCAAATGTTATAAAGCTCCAGCAACCGGTAGAACCAGTGAATGCTCCGAATGTCTCGCAGCATCTGGATCGTGCCGAGCGCTGGCTCACAACTGTAAACCATGCTCCCGCAGCATTGGACGGCACTACCCGTGCTGAGGGCGAGCGTCTGCTGATGACCAATGCCGCTTACCTGAGCGAAGCACACGACCACGGCGATCTGCCGGATGCCGTTGCGCTGGAACGTCTGGGGCGCGTCCTGACAACAGCAAATCACGCAACCAGCAGCGGACTTGAGCTGCGCGTCGAGATGAACACCGAGGGTCTTCTGTTGGACCTGCGCATCCTTCGCCAGAATCACCAATATCACCCGGGAGAGCCACAATGATTCGGTGCCTTTGTATCGCAAGCCTTCTTCTTCTCGCAACTGGGCGGCCTGCGGTCTTGCACGCCGCGCCCCTTTCCTTTGTGCCAGTCGCACCGGAGCAGGACGAGTTCGCACGCGGTACACAGGAACTAGATCAGCAGCGTTGGCAGGAGGCGATTGGCAGTTTCGAACATGTCGCTGAGTCAAAAGGTAAGAAGGCCGATGCAGCCCTTTACTGGAAGGCTTATGCGCTGAACAAACTCGGACGCGCGACACTCGTCAGTAGCACCTGCATACAACTTCGAACAGAGTATGCAAGCAGCACCTGGAATAAGGACTGCAGCACATTGATGGCCCCGGAACAACTCTCCACACCAGCGAGACGTGGCGGCTCGTCGGCAGAATCGGATGCGGACCTCAAAGCGCTGGCTCTGAATTTCCTTCTGAATCGTGAACCGGCGCGAGCGGTTCCGATGATCCGTACCATCCTGACAAGTAACAACTCCCCAGAGTGGAAGCATCGCGCCCTTGGATTGCTTGCGCAGAACCACTCGCCGGACGCACAGGCGATGCTGCGCGAAATTGCCACAGGAGCTCTAGCGCCGGATCTGCAGAAACAAGCGATTCAGATGATGGGCGTGTTCCAGGGGAAACGAGCAAACGACACGCTTGCGGAAGTCTATCGGACATCGAACGAGGCCTCGATCAAGCGCGCCGTAATTTCTGCTTACTACATCTCCGGCGACGCTTCGCGCATGGTGGACCTGGCGCGCAACGAGAAGGACGTAAAGCTGAAGCATGACATCGTGGCACAACTTGCCCTGATGAATGACAAGGCTGCTACGGACTATATGAACGAACTTCTGAAGTAACACGTGCTCAACATCGGCCAACACCCAGCATGCTCTTCTGCACGCTAACAACGTATGTCTTGAAGGAGCTACTATGCGCAAATTCATCCTGCTCGCCGCGCTCGCATTGCCACTCTCTGCACAACAACCGCAGATACAGAATGGGGCATTCCACGTAGCTTTGCCTTCCAGCCTCAGTGCAGAAGTCAACGCATTGAAGGCGCAGGCTGCTGTGACCTGGCTGTCCTATGTCATTCCCACATCCCGCCACATTCAAAACGGCTGGGGCTTGGAAGACGTCGCATATTTGGAAGGAGATCACAACCGTGAGGAGCGACGAGAACATCAGGAATCTAAAGAATCCTATCGGGCGTTAATCCTACTTCGCATTGGGCAGCACGAGGTGCAGACCATCCGTGTAGAAGATGCGGAGCGGAAGCTTGATGCAGGCGGCACTCAAGTTGAATTCCTGCCAAATGTGGAGGTGGCTCAAAGCGTCAGTCTCTTACGGTCGCTTGCAGAGGGTGCTCGCTCAAACCATCTGCGCGACACGGCAGTCTTCGCTCTCAGTGTGCATCGTGCACCTGAGACAATTCCAGCCCTCACCGCGCTCGGCTCGGCGGATCACGATCTGCAGCTTCGCGAGAAAGCGGCCTTCTGGCTAAGTTCTCAATACGGAAAAGAAGCGGTCCCGGTAGTCGATGGCTGGTTGCGCAACGACAAGGACGATCGTTTCCGCGAGAAGCTCACATTCGACTTGTCGATGATTCATGAGAATGCGGCGGTCGAGCTTTTGATCCGCACCTCGCACGACGACCCCTCCCCGCAGGTGCGCAAGCAGGCTCAATTCTGGATGGCAAACATAGCGACGAAGCGGGTCGCCGACACACTGTCTGACGCGGCAGAGAACGATGTTGACACCAGTGTTCGCAAAGCAGCAGTGTTCGGCCTGTACCGGCTGCCGAACGGCGAGGGTACGCCGCGGCTCATTGAACTAGCAAAGAGCACGAAGGACCCAGCCGTACGCAAACAGGCTGTGTTCTGGCTTGGCCAGTCCAACGATTCGCGTGCCCTCGATTACCTCGTGCAATTGGTCAAGCAATGATGGTGCTTAATAGTGGCGGGTCCTGCAGCTTCTTTAGCTGCTGCAAATGGGCCACTATGTCGCTACTCATATATACCCCATGTGTCCCGCTCGCGCATCTCGCGTCCGTTCTCGGAGACGTAGATCTAGTCACAGGAGATACCCCCATCATGCGCATGCCATGTTCGTCAGTAAGGCGGCTCAGAGCTGTCGGCCTGCTCTTTGCTGCTTTGCTCTCCACAATCCCGGCCGTGGCGCAAGGAACTTGCCTGCACTTCATCCATGGTCGTTGGTTCAACGATCGGTCCTTCGTATGGGAGGATTTCTACAGCAGGGAAGGTACGCTGACTCACGCACCTTGCTCGGCTCCCGTGACAATTGACCTTAGGAGGGGTTATGTTGTCCCTCCCTATGGCGATGCTCACGAGCACAACTTCGATAATGTATCGAGCGCGCGAGCACAGTCGGAGCTGTACCTTCGAGACGGGATCTTCTATGCGCAAGGAATGACAGACGTCTCCAGCGGCGCGGAAGCCGTGAAGCAGGCGAAGATGGTCAACACGCCGACCAGCGTAGATGTCACGTTTGCACATGGCGGTATCACCGGCTTCAACGGGCATCCCAAGGAGGTGTATGAGTCTCTGCCTTTGGGTTTCTACTTCCCCGTGACGCCAGAGCAGAAAGATAAAGTGGTTCACGCGAGCAGCCGCGCCGGACTTGCCTACTGGGAGATGGAGACCCCGCAGGACTTGGAACGGATCTGGCCGCGCATACTCGCGTCACACCCGGATCTCATCAAGGTTTACTTGGTGACGAGCGAAGAATGGAAACCCCGCTCTTCTTCCGATCCACGCCTTGGACTAGGCCTAAACCCCGCCCTCGTCCTGCTGGTTGCTGAAAAGGCGCACGCGGCCGGATTAAAGGTAGCTGCTCACGTCGATACAGCGGCGGATGCTGCAATCGCGATTCGAGGTGGCGTTGATGAACTCGGACACTTGCCAGGGTATGGGTTGACCGCCAAAGACGATTCCTCTCGTGTCCGCCTTTCCGACGAGTTAATCCGAGAGGCCAAGCGATCTGGCGTGAAGGTACAAGCAACGGCCAGCATCGACGCCGATGAGCACACTGATCCGGCCGATCTCAAGGTAAGGCAAGCGTCTCAAATCGATAACTTGCGCCGACTGAAACGTGCCCGCATCCCGATTCTGATCGGGTCTGACCACTACGGCCAGGACTCGGTGCATGAAATGGATTACCTACACGATCTCGGCGTATGGACCAACCTTGAACTTCTCAGGATGGCATGCGTCGCGACGCCAGAGGCAATCTTTCCTAAGCGGAAAGTCGGCACACTGAGGCCCGGCTACGAAGCGAGCTTCCTTGTTCTCGGCGGCAATCCGCTTTCCGATTGGAGGCAGACGCACACCATTACAGACCGCTGGAAACGGGGCGAACACATCCAGCCCTAAGCAGGTAAAAGGGCGTTCGATCAAGCTATCGACAGGCCGACCTGTCAAGCTAGTGCTAGCTGTTTTGCTGCGTTGTTTTCTTCTGGCGAAAGTGAGGATGTGCTGCAGTGGAAGCATTTCGATCCTACGCACGAGTACGAGACCGACGGCCGCCATCTCCTTTTCGAGCTGAGCCACTGAAATCTTGTGGACCTTTCTAATCGGAACGTCTGGATCTTCCTTGCGGTATTCGACGAACGCTACGCGGCCATCGGGCTTGAGTGAGTCGCGTACCCTTCGCATGACTTCGTAAAGGTAGGCGAGTTCGTGGTACACATCCACTACCAGCATAAGGTCGACAGCACCGGTTGGCAGGTGCGGATCGGTTTCACTCGCCTTGATGACCTGCACATTTGCAACTTTCTTGGCGGCGGCACGCTGTTTCAGCGTCTGCAGCATTTCGTACTGCACATCAAGAGCCAGCACCTTACCGGTCTTACCGATCTCCGGAGCCATACGGAAGGTGAAGTAGCCACAGTGTTTGTTCACTGGATGGTCGCTGACTGACAATCCTGAAATGTCCGAATGCGGACACATGTAGGTATAAGCGGACACTCTTCGGACGCCAATTACAGCTTTCTTGTGAGATTTGCAACCATCCCATTTGGCCAAAGACGTGCTTTTACAGTCAGCACATGGACATCGTTCGACCAGATCTCAAGCGGAAACGTCGTCAGCGCACGATCTTCATTGCGACGATAGGCGTGCTGCTTCTAGCTGCTGCAGTGCTCTTTGTGTTGCGACTAAAACCTGCATTGCCTACCGTAGATGGCCCACTGTTCACCGATGCTGTGAAGCGTGGCACGCTGCTCCGGCAGGTACGGGGCCCGGGCACGCTGGTGCCGCGGGAGGACCGGATCCGCCTGATCCCCGCGCAGACCGAGGCAACAGTGGTGCGGATTCGCGTGCTGCCCGGCGCACGGGTGCACGCCGACACTGTCGTCATGGATCTAGTGGATCCATCCACGCAGCAGCAACTGATGGACGCACAACTGCAATTACAAGCAGCCAGGGCTGACCTGCAAAATACACGCGCCAAGGCAGAAAGCGACCTGATGACCCAGCGCGCATCCGCAGCCACGGTAAGCCAGGATCAGAAGCAGGCGCAACTGCAGGCGCAAACCGACAAAGGCCTGCTCGAACTGGGTGTTATCAGCGGCTTGAAGTACAACGAGAGCCGCGGCAAAGCCGACGAACTCGGTATTCGCAATGACATTGAAGGCAAGCGAATTCAGTTGAACCAGCAGACCATCCGCACTCAGGTCGCCGTGCAGCAGGCCAAGGTGGAGCAGGCCGCGGCACTGTTAGCGCTGAAACAGAAGCAGCAGGAGGCCTTAAGCGTGCGTGCCGGCATCGACGGTGTTCTCGTTGACCTGCCGCACCAGGTGGGCGAACACGTCACGATCGGTACGACGTTGGCAAAAGTTGTGCAGCCAGACCAACTGAAGGCATCGCTTAAAGTCGCCGAGACCCAGGCGCGCGACATCCAGATCGGTCAGCCCGCAAGCATCGACACGCATAACGGTGTCATTACAGGCAAGGTCACACGCATCGACCCCGCTGTCCAGAACGGAACCGTGACGGTCGACGTTGCGTTAGAGGGAGTACTACCGCAGGGCGCACGGCCTGATCTGAGCGTTGACGGCACTATTGACCTGGACCGCCTGAACAACGTGCTTTACGTGGGCAGGCCGGCGCAGGGCAACGAGAACAGCACACTGAGCCTGTTTCGTCTCGCCGCGGATGGCAAGTCCGCACAGCGCGTGCAGGTGCAGGTAGGCCGCGCCTCGGTGAATGCAATCCAGGTGCTCAGCGGTTTGCAGACAGGCGACACCGTCATCCTCAGCGACATGAGCAAGTGGGACAGCAACGACCGCATTCGCGTCCAGCAATAGAAACAGCATGCAGCGGAGGTCGCTGCAACGTAGTGAGTGATTGAAAGGAGCCAAGCATGAGCACACCAGCAGGAGAGAACCTAATCCACATCAGCAGCCTAACTAAGGTTTTCTACACAGACGAGGTTGAGACCCACGCCTTGAGTGGAGTGCACCTAGACATCGCACGCGGTGAGTACGTGGCCATGAGCGGACCCTCCGGCTGCGGTAAGTCCACACTCCTGTCGATACTGGGCCTGCTGGATACACCCACGAACGGCACGTATACGCTGAATGGCAAAGAGGTTGCGCACCTGAATTTTGCTGAACGCTCGCGCATACGTAACCAGGAGATCGGCTTTATCTTCCAGAGCTTCAACCTTATCGGCGACCTTTCGGTGTACGAAAACGTGGAACTGCCGCTGACGTACCGCAGCGGCCTGTCTGCAGCAGACCGCAAGCGGCGCGTTGTAGAAGCGCTGGAGCGCGTCAACATGGCGCACCGGTTGAGACACTACCCTGCGCAACTGAGCGGCGGCCAGCAGCAGCGCGTGGCCGTGGCACGCGCACTTGCAGGGGCTCCCAGCATCCTGTTGGCCGACGAACCCACCGGCAACCTGGACTCCAAGAACGGAGAAGCTGTTATGCGGCTGCTGGCTGACCTCCACGGTGAGGGCGCGACTATTTGCATGGTGACGCATGACTCTCGCTTTGCCGCCCATGCCGATCGGCAGGTGCACCTGTTTGACGGCAAGGTGGTCGCGGAAGGCGAACTGCAGCGGCTCCTGTCCGAAGCGGACAACGAATATCGCAAGAGTCAACAGACCTACAGCAACGCCGCGACAGCCTGAAGCAAAGGCACGGAGAAATGAGCATGGTGAACAGTTTCCTACAGGACGTGCGCTTCGCGTGCCGCTCACTTCGGCGCTCGCTGGGCTTTGCCGTCACGGCGTTGCTCACGTTGGCTCTGGGCATCGGGTTGACGGCAGCAATGCTCGGCGTGGTGTACTCCGTACTAGTGGCACCACTGCCATACCAACAGCCAGACCAGCTGGTTGGACTTGATTTCAACTACCGTGGCGAAACTCCTTCCACCTCGCAGGTAGGTACCGCGGCCGATTTCATCGTGCGATACAGCCGCTCGTTCGAGGCATTTGGCGTGTCGGATGGCCCGACCGGGGTAAATCTGACCGATCCCGGTGCTGGCCGGGGACATGCCTTTCCAGTGCAGCAAATGCGCGTCTCGCACGGCTTTTTCCCCACGCTTGCCATTCAGCCACAGCTTGGCCGTGGCTTCTCCGCCGAGGAAGACACACGGGGCGGCCCTCGCGCGGCGCTGTTAAGCGATGCTATGTGGCGGTCTCGGTTCGCCGCCGATCCGTCCGTCGTTGGCCGGATGGTTCGTATCGATGAGGAAGACGTACCCGTCGTCGGTGTGCTGCCTGCCGGTGCAGTGGCCGATCTACAGGGTGGCAGGCGTGATGCGGAACCCGCAGCCGTGTTTCAACCGCTGCAACTGAGCCCGCGTGACCCAGGCTACGAGGGCAACAACTACCAGATGATCGCGCGCCTGCGTGGTGGCGTTTCACTGGAGGAAGCACGAGCGGAATTAAACACGCTGCTGCCGCGGTTTGCACAGGAGAATGCCTGGTACAAGGGCTGGCACGCGCCCAATGGCGAACAGAATCAGCTGCGCGCTTTTCCGCTGCAGGTTGCGCTGGTGGGCAATGTGCGCGGTAGCCTTATGACGCTGCTGGGCGCCGCAGCCTCGGTGCTGCTGATGGCGTGCCTGAACCTTGCCGGCCTGATGGTGGCGCGCACGGCAGCTCGCACGCGGGAGCTTGCGGTGCGCAGCGCCCTGGGAGCTAGCCGGGGCAACTTGGTGCGGCTGTTGCTGGCAGAATCTGCCGTTCTTGCCGCAGCGGGCGCAGCATTGGGCCTCGTGGTGTCGCGAGGCGCGGCACAGGCATTTCTGTCGTACGCACCGGTCGAGATGCCGCACCTGGCCGCCTCTGCATCGGTGTGGTTTATGGCTGCATGCGCCGCGGGGCTGGCTGCGGCGGGTACGCTGCTCTTTGGTCTGCTGCCCGCGGCGGTGGTCCTGGGTCGCGAGGTAAACCAGGGTTTGCGCAACGCTGGCTCCCAGGGGCAATCGCTTACCTACAGGCGCACCGGGCTTGGGCTGATCGTGGCGCAGGTGTCGCTTGCGTTCGTGCTGCTCACCGCGGCGTCACTCCTGCTCCACATGTTTCTGACCATGCGCACCACCTCACCAGGCATGGACACGGCTGGCATCACGATTGGGCAGGTCACGCTGAAAGGCGACGCCTACGCGGGCACAGCGCACAACGTGCAGATGGTGCAGCGTGTTGTGGAGCAGCTACAGCACACGCCCGGCGTGACGGGGGCAGGCACGGTGAATGGCCTGCCGCTGGATCGTGGCCTGAACATCAACGGCTGGCCAGTCGGGCGCAAGGAACTGCGCCGCAACATTGAGGCGCGCTTTGTGGATTCTAACTATCTCGCTACTATCGGCATCGGTCTGCTACAAGGGCGAGGCATACGGGAGGGCGACACATCGCAATCGCCGCGTGTCGCCGTCATTAGTCAGAGCGCTGCAAAGCGCTGGTGGCCCGACGGCGCCGCGATCGGCAGCCGTATCAACGTGGGCAGCGAAGCTGAGTACGAAGTGGTCGGAATCGCTCGCGACACCCATGAACGCTCCTTGCTGGATTCACCGCGCGTTCTGGTATATGTTCCGATGACGCAAAACACGGACCACTTCACCGGCATGATCAACAAGTGGTTCCCCACCACCTTTGTGGTGCGCGCGAGCACCGGTGTGAATGTGGCCGCTGCCATGCAGGCGGCCGTGAGCAACGCTGATCCAGAACTGCCCGTGGCACGGCTATCCACCATGCAGGATGTGGTCGATCGCACCGTTGCGGCGCCGCGTTTCTTTGGCTGGCTTTCCAGCAGCTTCGCCGCCTTCACACTGCTCCTGGCAGCGGTGGGCCTGTTCGGCCTTCTGAGTTATCAGGTGACGCAGTGCAGACGTGAAATCGGAGTGCGCATGGCCCTGGGTGCAACGCGGCTCGACGTACTCAACGGCTTTGTGCAGCGGGGACTTCTACTGACGGGGACCGGGCTGGGCGTGGGTGTACTGCTATCAACCATGCTGCCACGGCTGCTGGCGAACGCTTTGCCAGAGTTCTCCATGTCCGGCCGCTACGCCCAGGCCCTGCTATCGCAGGTGCAGGCTGCCGGGGTGGCCGCGCTGCTGCTGATGATTGCTGCTACCGCTGCCAGCCTACTGCCCGCCGCGCGTGCAGCCAGTCTCGAACCAGCCGAAGCTCTGCGCTCGGAGTAGCACGTTCCAAACCAGGAGGAGGAGCCATGCCAAATTTTGCCCGAACACTGTCTCAGGATGTGACCTATGCATTCCGCCAGTTGCGGCGCTCACCCGGCTTCGCCCTGACAGCGATCATCACCATCGCGCTCGGCATCGGCGCGAACACGGCGATCTTTACGCTGGCGCACTCGGTGTTGCTGCGCAGGCTGCCGGTACAGCAGCCGGGCCAGATCTATCGCATTGGCAGCGGCAGTGACTGCTGCATTAATGGCGGTGCGCCGGACAACCAGGTCTACTCGGATTTCTCCACGGAAATGTATCGCACCCTGCGCGACAACCTGCCGGAATTTGAGCAGTTAGCAGCCACGCCAGCCGGGTCGGGCAATGGGCCATCATTCGCCAAGCGCGCAGGCAGTAACGACGCGGCCAAGAACATCCGTGGAGCGTACGTATCCGGCAACTACTTCGACTTGTTCGGGATAACGGCCCACAATGGCCGCCTGTTGCGTGGGAGCGATGACCGCGAGGGCGCGCCGCCCGTCGCCGTAATGAGTTACGCCACATGGCAGGGCCAGTTCGGTGGTGACCCCGGCGTGGTTGGAGCGACCTTCCTGGTTGACACGCACCCGGTCACAGTGGTCGGCATTGCGCCGCAGTCGTTTTATGGCGACCGTGTGCGCGAGAACCCGCCCGACTTCTATCTGCCCATTGCAATGGAGAGTGCGTACTCGTCAATGGCGGTCTCAAAGAATGTCAATCAGCGGTGGCTCTATTTGATCGGCCGCGTCCAGCCGGGCACAGATATGCGGACGCTGCAGGCAAAAAGCGATAACGTCCTGCGCCACTTTATGGCTATGCAGCGCGACTACCAGAAGCCGGAGGCCGCGAAAGAAGTCCCGAAGATCCATGCAGAAATCGTCTCCGCAGCAACAGGCATCCGGCAGGACGAACAGAACAAGATCAAGTCCGGTGTAAATATGTTGATGGCGATCTCCGGCCTGGTTTTGCTGATTGCGTGCGCGAACATTGCCAACCTGCTGCTGGCGCGCGGTATCACCCGCCGGGCAGAAACGAGCATCCGCGTTGCACTGGGTGCGGCACGCAGCCGTATCGTGCAACAGGCACTCACGGAAAGTGTTGTGCTTGCTGCTGTGGGTGCCGTGCTCGGCGTGCTGCTGGCATACGTTGGCGTGCGTGCCATGCTGTCGCTCGCCTTTCCTGAGGCACGCAACCTGCCGATCAGTGCCACGCCTTCCCCCACCGTGCTGCTGTTCACAGTCGCCGTTGCCTGTATGACCGGCATGGTCTTTGGCGCGGTACCGGCATGGGTGACCATGCGCAGCGACCCCGCGGATGCACTGCGTGGGCTGGGACGGAGCGCCAGCGGCGCTGCCGGCCTGCCGCAGCGCGTGCTGCTGGTACTCCAAGCGATGTTGTCGCTGGTGCTGATTACCGTGGCCGCGCTGCTCACGCGCAGCCTGGGCAATCTGCAGCATCAGCACTATGGGCTATCGACGGATAACCGCATCGTGGTGCATCTGGATTCACAAGCCAGTGGCTACCAGCCGGAGCGCTTCGAAGGTTTGATCCGCAACCTGCAGGAGCGCCTGCTCGCCGTTCCCGGTACACACGGCGTCGGTTTTGCCAACTACAGCCCCCTAGAAGGCAATAACTGGGGCGAAGCCGTCTTTGTCGAAGGCCGGCCTGACCCCACACTGCACCAGAATGTCGGCTCTTCATGGGATCGTGTCAGCCCTGGTTTTTTTCAGGAGATGGGTCAGCCCCTGCTGCGTGGGCGTGACTTCGCTGAAACGGACCGCCTCAACACACCGTTGGTGCTGGTGGTAAATGAACGGTTTGTCAGGAAGTTCTTTCCGCACGAAGATCCCATTGGCAAGCGCGTGGGCACGGAAGCACACAAATTCAAGTACACGATTGTGGGTGTGGTGGGGGATGCCAAGTACCAGAATCCCGTGGACGAGGCGAACCCGATGTTCTTCCGGTCGATGCTGCAGCCAGACGCGAATGCCGATCCGAAGGATCTTGGTGAGCGCTACTCGCTGGCGCCAAACGCGATCATTCTGCACACCACCGGCTCGCAGATGGGTTACGAAAAGCTGGTGCGCCGCGCCTTTCAGGAGGTGGATCCTAACCTAGCGATCGGCGACTACAGAACGATGGACTCACAGGTGGGCAGCCTGCTTAATGATGAGCGCATGGTGGCACGGCTAACAGCTGCCTTTGGTTTGCTTGCGTTGCTGCTTGCCTCCGTCGGTCTGTATGGCGTTACCGCATACTCGGTGGCGCAACGCGTGCCTGAGATTGGCGTGCGCATGGCCCTGGGTGCCGACCGCGGAAGTGTCCTGCGCATGGTCGTGCGAAGCGCCATGTTGCAGACGCTGGTGGGGCTAGGCCTGGGCATACCGGCAGCGCTGCTGGCCGGGCATTCCCTGCAGGCGCAGCTCTACGGCATCAAAGGCCACGACCTTGTGACGCTGCTGGGTGCCTGTGCCGTGCTGGGCGCTGCTGCTGCTATCGCCAGCATCATCCCGGCACGACGGGCCAGCAGCGTGAATCCCATGCGCGCCCTGCGTGCCCAATAGACGAACCGCTAATTACAGGAGAACTGATGCTGAGGAACAGCTTTCACGACGCACTTCGCTCACTTTGGCGTGCACCCGGTTTTGCGCTGCTCACCATCGCCATTCTTGCGATCGGCGTGGGCCTGAATACGGCCATCTTTACCGTGGTGGACTGCGTTCTGCTGCGTCCGCTGGGCTACCACGATGCAGACCGCATCATCAGCGTGCAGACACACAACCTCCACAGCGGACGCACCTTTCCCCGCGTCGGAGGCGGCGATTACGTGGACCTCTCGCAGCAGGTGCATGGCATCGAGTCGGCATTTTATTACCAGAACTGGGATGGCGGCGTGCAGGTGCGCGGGCAGTCGATCATTACGCCACTAACCTATGTCAGCCCACGCTTTGGCGAGGTGATGGGTGTGCAGCCGGTGGCTGGCCGCATGTTTGGCAGCAACGATGTCAAGGGATCCGAGGCCTTGGTGAGCGCCGCGTTTGCACGGGAACACTTCGGCAATGCAGGTACCGCACTTGGACAGCCCCTGCACGGTGAGTATGGGCAATTCACTATTGTGGGTGTACTGCCTGACGGCTTCACCTTTCCTGCCAAAACTGCTGTTTGGCTGGAGTCGAACGCGGAACCACTGGTACTCGCCCGCTCCGCCTACAACCAGCGTGCAATTGCCAAGCGCCGCACCGGCACTTCCCCTGCGCAGCTTACAGCTGAGCTTGCAACATTCTCAAAGCGGTTGCAGCAGCTCTATCCGGAAGATCGCGAGAAGATGCTTGAAGCAATCTCCTTGCAGGAAAGCATTGTGGGCAAGGTCGCGTCCACGCTTCACCTGCTTATGGGATCGGTCGCCATTCTGCTACTAATTGTGTGCGCCAACATTACGCACCTGCAGCTGATCCGGACCACCCGGCAGATACGGGAGATCGCGGTGCGCAGCGCGCTGGGTGCCTCGCGTGCACGGCTTGCCTTTCGTGCCCTGGCGGAGGCAGCACTGCTCAGCGTCGCCGGAGGCGCGGGTGCGTTGCTGCTGGCGGTGCCCGCTCTGCAGTTGCTTACCCATCTTGCGCCCGCTGGCCTGCCGCGCCTAGCTGAGATCGGGCTGAACTGGCACGTGCTGCTATATTCGCTGCTCATCAGCTTTGCCTTGATGGCCCTCACGGCGTTGCTGCCGGTGTGGCGCTCCTGGCGCGTGGACCAGTCGCTGGTATTGCGACAGGACAGCGCGCGAGGTTTGGAGGGCCGTTCGGCGGTCAGGCTGCGCTCGGCCTTTCTGATGGCACAGGTTGCATTCACCCTGGTGCTGGCCGCCACCGCCGTCCTCCTTGCGCGACAGCTAATTGCCCACACCCGCGAAGACCTGGGCTTCGACATGGAACGCCTGTATACCCTGGACGCAAGCGTGATTGCACCGACGGCTTCGCAGCCGGCCAGTACTGCGACCACACCTGGGGCTAAAGCAGCGGCAGCGGCGTTGGAAGAGAACACAAAGGCTACTCGTTTGGCCACCTTAAACAGCGCGCTGGAGACGCTGCGGTCCACCCCAGGCGTCATTGCGGCAGAGGCCATCAATGGCGCACCGCTTGGTTTCGGCGGCTCCAACGTGGGGTATGCGATCAAGGGCCGGTCCCTGTTTCTTGCAGGAGCCAACCTGCCCAATGCTGAGATGAAACCCATCTCGCCGGGCGCACTGGGCGCTCTGCATGTTCCTCTGCTGCGCGGGCGCGCTTTCAACAGCGGGGATCGCGCGGGTACCGTACCCGTGGTGCTGGTCAGCAAAGAGCTTGCGGACCGTGTCTTCCCCGGCGAAGATGCGGTTGGTCACGCAATTATGTGCGGCTACGACAACACGGCGGGCTGGTGGTCCATCGTGGGTGTCGTCGGCAGCCTGAAGGATGCACCAGGCAGCATGCCGGAGCAGACCATGTACGTTCCGATTGCGCAGCATGCATCGCGTGCCAGCAGCATGCAGGTGCTGGTGCGCACCGCACCGGGTGCGCAGCTCAGTGAAGAGGCACTGCGCCAGCGGCTGCAGCAGGCACGGCCTGACATGGCAGCAACGGCTACCAGCATGGCGCAGAACCTTAGCGAAGTGGAGCGCGACCTGCGCTTCAAAAGCATCTTGTTCGAGAGCTTTGCAGGTGTCAGCATCCTGCTTGCGATGCTAGGCATGTACGGGGCCACCGCTTATTCCGTGACACAGCGCACCTTTGAGTTCGGCCTGCGCATGGCACTCGGGTCGACGCGACACCAAGTAGTTTTTGGCGTGATGCGCAGGGCGCTATGGCTTGCACTCTCGGGCGCGGCGGCGGGATTGGTTCTGTACATTCTGCTCCTGAGGGTAAGTGCCAGCGTGATCGGGAAGCTCCCCTCCGATGTTCCGTCGCTTTTGCTCGCCATCTTGGGAGTGGTTGCACTCACGCTATTGGCATCAGCCATTCCTGCACGGCGCGCCAGCACCATCGACCCTGCGCGGGCGCTGCACAGTAACTAGCCTGCGGCTTCTGGAGATCTAATGATGAATCGGTTCTTGCAAGACCTTCGCTACGCAATGCGCCAGCTACACCGTTCACCCGGCTTTGCCATAACCGCTGTGCTGACACTGGCGCTTGGCGTGGGTGCCAACAGTGCCATCTTCTCGCTGCTGGATCAGGCGCTGCTGCG
>CAXTFT010000009.1:0-18225 GCA_964243585.1 uncultured Terriglobus sp. | reverse complement strand
CTGCGTTCGCTGCCAGTGCGCAACCCGCAGCAGCTAGTGGTTCTGGAGGGCACGGGCAAAGCGTGGGAGGGCAGCAGCAGCAGTCACGGCGGCGATCCTGAAGCCTACTTCAGTTATCCCATGTACCGCGACCTGCGTGACCGATCCTCTGCTTTTCAGGGTCTGCTCACTTCCTCCGCCACATCGGTCGGTTTGGCCCGACATGGTGAGTCGAACGTCGTGGATGCGGAACTGGTGAGTGGCAACTACTTCCAGGTGCTTGGTACGTGTGCAGCTGCAGGACGTGTGCTGCAATCCACCGACGATACAGCGGGCGGTAATCACCAGGTAGCCGTCATTAGCTACAACTATTGGCGCGACAAGCTTGCTGGTGATCGCAAAGTGGTTGGCGAGATGATCCGTATCAACGATCTGCCAGTGGAGATCGTCGGCATTGCCACTCCAAACTTTCAGAGTGCCGTGTGGGGCCAGACGCCTGCACTCTTTCTTCCCATGGCGATGATGCCGCAGTTAGACTCCCGCCATCCTGATGCGCTGACCAACCACAAATTTAAGTGGTTGAATATCATCGGACGCCTGCGGGATGGCACCACCATGCCCGTTGCAGAAGCGCAGCTGGCACCACTGTGGCACGCTCTCCGGGCAGAGGAGTTGACTGCTTTAGGCAAGATGTCGCCACGTTTCGTCAGCGACTTTCTGACCACCAGCAGACTACACGTGATGCCGGGTGCGCGTGGTCTTTCGTACCGGCGCGAAAAACTGCAGACACCGCTGCTGGTGGTGATGGGCATGGCTTTCCTGGTGCTACTGATTGCCGCCGTCAACGTCGCCAGCCTTCTGCTGGTGCGCTCCAGCGGACGTATTCGGGAGTTTGCCGTTCGTTTTGCTTTGGGCGCAACAGCAGGTCGGGTGATTACGCAATTACTGCTGGAAGGCTTGCTGCTGGGCCTAACAGGCGCGGCAGCAGGCGTGCTGCTGGCCCCGTTGGCCATGCGCGTGATTGCAAACCGCGTGGTCGACCCCGGCGACCTGACATATTTCAGCAGCAACGTGGATACACGCCTTCTCCTGTTCAGCTTCTTCACTGCCGTGCTTGTAAGCGTCCTGTTCAGCGCCGCACCCGCACTGCAGATGTTGAGGCCTGACGTTATGGCTGCACTGAAGCAGCAGGTAGGCACGCCCAGTGGCGGTGGCCTCCTTTTTCGTCGCGCAGTGGTGGTTCTCCAGATCGGCCTCAGCGTCCTGCTGTTGGTGGGTGCCGGGCTGTTTGTGCGCACGTTGAGCAACCTGCGCCATGCGGAGGTGGGCTTCAACACGTCGCACCTGCTTACCTTTACCACCGTGCCGCAGATGGCGGGCGTTTCACGAGAGATGACACCTGCTCTCTTCGACCAGATGCTGCAACGGTTGGCTACTTTGCCAGGCGTCACCGCGGTAAGCGGCACCGACAGCGCGGAACTAGCGAACAGCGAGCGTGGCTCAAACGTCACGGTGCAGGGTTACACACCCCCACCTGACGAAGACCTCGACATCAAGGTGGCTTCCGTTTCCACAGGTTACCTGCACACCATGCAGATTCCGCTGGAGGCAGGACGCGACTTCGAAGCGACAGACGACTTGCAACACCCGCTCGTTGCGATTGTGAACGAGAGCTTTGCCCGCCACTACTTCGGATCCGCCACATCCGCCATGGGCAGGACACTGGCGCAGGGCGGCGGCAACAAGCTGCAGTGGCGGCAGATCGTCGGCGTCTCTCAAGATATCCACCACACCAGTCCGCGCGATGCGGCGGCCATGAGCTTCTATCTGCCACTCAAGCAGGTGCCGAAGACAACGCAGATAACCGTGTATTTGCGAACAGTAACGGCACCGCTGCAAACGGCTGCGGCCACGCGGGTCGCAGTGCACAACATCAATCCTGGGTTGGCGTTGGTGGACTTTCGCGACATGGACCAGCAGATTGAGTCGGAGCTAAGCAACGAACGCATGATCGAGCTGCTGGCGATCTCGTTCAGCGTACTTGCAACACTGCTTGCCGGAGTCGGTCTGTATGGCGTCTTGGCGTTCTCTGTAGCACAGCGCACGCGCGAAATAGGTATCCGCATGGCACTTGGGTCCACGCGCGCTGCGGTTGCACAGATGGTCGTGTCCGATGTGCTGCGGCTTGCCGGCATCGGTGTAGCGGTAGCTTTGCCACTGGCACTGCTCGCGGCACGTTCGCTGCGGACTCAGTTGTATGGCGTTTCTGCTGCGGACCCACTCAGCATTTTGGCAGCGGTGTTTCTTATCTGCCTAGTGGCCGTACTCGCGGCGGTGCTGCCTGCGCGCCGTGCTGCCACCGTCCATCCCAACACTGCGTTGCAAGCGGAGTAGTAAAAACATGATTGAGCTCAAAAGCATCGAACGCTCTTATAAGACAGGCCATGAACAAACATTTGTGTTGCGACGCGTCCATCTTGTTCTTCAACCAGGCGAGTTCGTCACCGTAATGGGACCCAGTGGTGCGGGTAAGTCCAGCCTTCTTAATACCCTCGCCATGCTGGATGATGGCTGGACCGGGGAATACTTTCTCGATGGCGAAGCCATCCATACCATGGGTCGGAAAGGCCGTGCGGAGGCGGCACGCCGCAAAATCGGCATGGTGTTCCAGAGCTATCACCTGCTCGACGATCTCACCGTTGCCGAGAACATCGACCTGCCGCTCACGTACAAGAATCTGCCGCGCAGCGAGCGCGAGGCCATGGTTGCAGACACGCTGGACCGCTTCGGCATTGTCGGCAAAAAGGACCTTTACCCCTCGCAACTTTCCGGTGGCCAACAGCAGGTGGTGGGCATTGCACGCGCTGTCATTCACAACCCGGCACTACTGCTGGCCGACGAGCCTACCGGCAACCTGCACTCTGCGCAAGCGGCAGAGGTGATGCGTCTGTTTCAGTCACTCAATGCAGCGGGTACCACCATTCTGCAGGTGTCGCACTCGGAGGCAAACGCGGCGTATGGCACGCGCGTCATCCAGATGCGCGACGGCTGGATCCAGGATGACCGGCGAACAACGGCCTCACAAACTCTTCGCACAGGAGCGAACGCAGCATGACCCTGGTTCGCATATATCGCTTTTCCGTTGCGGCCTCTCTGCTGATGCTGGAACTACCTTCGACAGCTGTGCTGGCACAGGCAGTGCTGCAGACACAGCCCGTGGCTACTGCCCCGCAGCCCGTTGTCCGGCTTGACATCCCCCACTCCAGCAATCCTTTTCATGCCTACTTACCTGCCTCCGTGCCGCCGGCAAACCTTGCCAACTCTAACCGGTTGGACTTACTGGTACACAACGGGGTGCTCGAAGTTTCGCTGGGAGACGCCATCGCCCTGGCGCTTGAAAACAATCTTGACCTTGCCATCGCCCGCTACAACATCCCCATTGCAGCAGCAGACATTCTGCGTACGAAGGCTGGCGGCAGTACGCGCGGCGTGAACACGGGTGTGGTGCAGAACACGCCCGGTGGCAATGGCGTCGGCGGTTTCGGCTCGGGCTCCACAGGTGCTGGCGCGGGCGGCACCAGCGGCGGCGCAGGCGGTGCAGGAACGGGCGCCTCCGGCCTGGTTCAGTCCACGCTGGGCAGTGGTACTGCTGTTGGATCGTACGACCCCATCATCACGGGCGACGTGGGTCTGCAACACGCGACGGAGCCGTTGTCCAACCTGTCCATCTACGGCGTGCCGACGCTGCGTTCCAATAGCTGGACCGGTGACTTTGGCTATGCGCAGTCATTTTCCACCGGCACCAATTTGCAGTTCAGCTTCAACGCAAATCGCCAAACAACCAACAGTCCATTCACGTTTCTGAATCCGACGCTAAACTCGCAATACGTCGTGCAGGTGCGTCAGCCCTTGCTGGCGGGCTTCGGTCGCGGGCCCAATCTGCGCTTTCTTCGCATTGCGCGCAACAACAAGCGCATCTCCGACGAGGCGTTCGAGTTACAGGTCATCAGCACCGTGACGCAGACCGCAAACCTTTACTGGGACCTGGTGGCTGCTTTCGAGGACGAGCAGGTCAAGGAGCGCTCCCTTGCCTTTGCAAACCGCACGTTGCTCTCCGCACAGAAGCAGTTCGAGCTGCAGGCCATTCCGTCTCTGGACGTGACCAAGGACGAAGGCGAAGTGGCACGCGCGGAGGGAGACCTGACCATAGCAAAATCTACGCTGCAGTTCCAGGAGTTGCTCATTAAGAATGCGTTGACCAAGAACCTGGACGATCCCACACTGGAAGCGATGCCCGTGCGTCCCACCGACCTGAGTAGCGTGAGCAGCGATGCCGAAATGCCGGAATCTGCCGAAACTGCCATCAACGATGCGCTGGATCGTCGGCTCGAATTGAAGATCAGCAACATCAATCTCCAGAACCGTGACATCAGCCGCAAAGCGGTGAACAATGCCCTGTTGCCCTCGTTGAACCTGGTGGGCAATTACGGTGGACTGGGTTTGGCTGGCGTGTCTAACCCGGCGTCCAGCGTCGTCTCGTCCGTGCCGGATGGTTTTGGCGGATCGCTGGGAAACGCATTCAACAATAGCGCACCGAACTATTTCGTAGGCATGAACCTTTCGCTACCCCTTCGCAACCGCCTGGCCAAAAGCGACCAGTACCGCTCCGAACTGGAGACTCGGCAAGCGGAGATCCTGCTACAGCAACAGCGCAAGCAAATTCGCATCGAGGTGCGCAATGCGCAGTACGCCCTGGCTCAAGCGGCAGCCCGGGTGCGCGCAGCAGCCAAGGCGCGAGACATTGCCTCACACACCTTCGATGTTATGGGAAAGGAGCAGCAGCTGGGCGCAGGCTCTGCGATGGACACGCTGCTGGCGAACCAGGCGCTCGCTACAGCAGACAGCCTGTTGGTTGCGGCGCGTACGGCTTACCAGAAATCGCGTGTGGAACTGCAGCGGGCCATTGGTACCACGCTTGCCGAAAACCACGTCTCCATTGACGCAGCTCGCAGTGGGACGCAGCCGGCCGCAGGCACGCAGTCGCCGCTATGAGGCGAGCGCCTCCGTATGATGTACACACCATGACGGGGACTGCACCTGCGGCACACACGACGCGCCCACGCCTGCTGATTGCAGACGACCAGCCGTTCATTCTTGAGGCGCTGACGCTGCTGCTGCGGCCAGAGGGATTTCAGATGGAGACCGTTCGGTCACCCGTCATGGTGCTGGATTGCCTGCAAAATGGTGACTATGACGCCGTCCTGATCGACCTGAATTACACGCGCGACACTACCAGTGGCACAGAAGGCATTGGTCTGCTACAAAACATCCGGCAGAGCCATGAGCGGCTGCCGGTCATCGTCATGACGGCATATGCCAATGTCGATCTTGCGGTAGAGGCTATGCGGCAAGGCGCGAACGATTTCCTTCAGAAACCCTGGGAGAACGCGCGCCTGCTTTCCATCGTAAAAGCGCAGACAGAGCTGTACCGCGCTTGGCGTCGCACCCAATTGCTGGAAGCAGAAAACAATATGCTGCGCCGCAACAGCGTGCCCGAGTTCATCGCCACCGCGCCTGCAATGCGGCCTGTGCTGGACCTCGTGCAACGCATAGCCCCGTCGGACGCCAACGTGCTGATCACTGGCGAGCACGGTACGGGCAAGGAAGTGGTGGCGCAGGCACTTCATAGACTTTCGCATCGCGGTGACCGCACCCTGGTAGCGGTCAACACCGGAGCCCTTCCAGAGGGAACGTTTGAAAGCGAACTCTTCGGCCACGTACGTGGTGCATTCACAGACGCACGTGCGGATCGCATCGGGCGCTTCGAGCTTGCGAGTGGCGGCACGCTCTTTCTCGACGAAATCGCCAATGTGCCGCTGCGTCAGCAGGCCAAGCTGCTGCGCGTGCTGGAGACGGGCGAAATAGAGCGTGTAGGATCGTCGACCACAAGAACTGTGGACGTCCGCATGCTGTCAGCCACAAACGCCGACCTGCGCGCAGAGGCCGCCGCGGGAAGGTTCCGCGAAGATTTGCTTTTTCGCTTAAACACGGTAGAAATTCGCTTGCCGCCCCTACGCGACCGGCGGGAGGACATCCCCGTTCTGGCTGCGAACTTCCTCTCGCGCTACGCCACGCGCTATCGCCGTGCTTTGCATGGCATCAGCCCCGGCGCGCTGCAGCAGATGCTCGGGTACAGCTGGCCGGGCAATGTGCGCGAACTGGACCACACCATGGAACGTGCAGTGCTCATGTCGACCAGCGACGAGCTCGCACCGGCTGACCTGGGTCTGCATGCCACGCTTGCCAAAACCGGCCACCTGGATGACCTTAGCCTAGAAGCAGTGGAAGCGGTCCTGGTACGCAAGGCATTGGCGCGCTGTGCAGGAAATGTCAGCCAGGCGGCAGAAGCGCTTGGCCTGAGCCGTGGCGCGCTGTATCGCCGCATGGAGAAGCATGGCCTCTGACAACGCAGCCACTGCCCCAACCGGGCGTAGGCGCGTCCCGTTAGGGCGCACCGCACGCCGTCTGAGCTTCGAGCGCGGGATGCGCCTTTGGGCATGGGGTTTCACGCTACCTTCTCTGTTAGCTCTCGTCTGGATTTGTCGTACAGCCGGCGTATCTGCAGTCAAGCTTGTGATCGGTCTGGCTGGCGCCCTGCTGTGCTGGACACTGGTAATTTCCTTCTTCATGGAGAAGGTCACCCGGCCGCTGCAAACGCTATCGAACATCGTCGCCGCGTTGCGCGAAGAGGATTTCAGCTTTCGGGCGCGCGGTGCCATGCGCGGCGATTCGCTGGGTGATCTGGCACTGGAAATTAACACCCTGGCCAGGGAGATGCAGGCACAGCGCATGGCTGCGATGGATGCGCTATCGCTCGCAGACCGTGTCATCTCGTCTCTGCCGTCGCCCGTGTTGGCCTTTGATCCGCAAGGCACACTGCGCCTGCTAAATGCCGCTGCGGAGCACGCTTTGGAACTTACTTCGCGAGAAGCACTGGGCTGCAGCACTAAGACGCTCGGTCTTGAAGACCTCACGAACGTCGCTGATGGCACTGTCGTCGCCCCCCAGCGTAAGCAAAACGAGCAGGGTAGTTCTACGCCGCGCTGGTCAGTGCGGCGTAGCAACTTTCGCCTCCACGGCATTCCACACACGCTGCTCGTGATGAATGATGTTTCCGCCGCGCTCCGCATGGAAGAGCGCTCCGCGTGGCAGCGACTCATCCGCGTGCTCAGCCACGAAATTAACAATTCGCTTACGCCGATTAAGTCTGTCGCCGGAATGCTGCGGCAGCGACCTTACAAGCTGGCTCCTGAAGCACACACCACACAAGACTTGCACGATCTGCGCCGAGGTCTCGCACTGATCGAAGAACGTGCGGATTCACTTCATCGCTTTGTTGAGAGCTATCAAAAGCTCTCAAGACTGCCCCCACCAGAGATGAGGCGAATAGCAGTGCACGACATCGTGGAACAGAGTGCGCTACTTGAGCGAAGAGTTCCTATCCGTGTAAAGCCATCGCCGTCAGTCGAATTGCTCGCAGACCCGGACCAACTACAACAACTGCTAATCAATGTGCTTAAGAATGCTGCTGAGGCTGCCTCTGATCCAGAGTTAACGCACGGTCAGCCTCAGGTGGAAATCGCATGGAGAACGCAGGGTGCAGCGTGGATTCTAGAGGTCACGGACAATGGTCCGGGACTCGCAAATTCTAGCAATCTGTTCGTGCCGTTCTATACAACCAAGCCTGAAGGCAGCGGCATAGGCTTGACACTCTGCCAGCAAATAGCGGCGTTACACAATGGTTCCATTCAGTTGCGGAACCGAGCAAATACAAGCGGCTGTCTCCTCGAACTCACCTTGCCGCTTCCTAAATGACTAGCACTGTGTTCCGGTCCGCCTAGTCTGCTCGTCAGGTGCGTTGAGAGCTCGCAGCTCGAACCTAATGAACGCACGGAGCAATGTGGGCAGAGTCACTCGACGTCATTGCTCTGCATTCGCCGTCGTCGAAAGAGTCCGGAGCTCTGCGGCCTGCCATGCAAGATCAATGGTTAGCGGACTGGCTTTAGACTACAACTCTTGTCGTTCAGACAAGTAGCAGCAAAGCAATTTGCGCTTCCGCGCAAATTGGGAGTCAGACCTTGCTAGGAAGGCTCTGCTCCCACGCGCGCGCAAGCTGGTGAGAAAAAGCTCCGTGCAGCTCCAGGTGTTCGCTTCCTCCGGGCCTGCGGCCTGGCCCCTTCAGGGCACGTTCCCACAGCGTTGCACTTGCTACCCGTCGCTGCGTGGGCCAGGGCCAGGGCGTGACTGAACACAGCCACAGCCTTTCCATTCGAAAGCCCGGAGGAAACCCATGCAGAAGCAGACAGCCCAGACTGCAACCAAGCCCAACATCTACCAGATCGTTACCGACCGCATCCTTCCAGCCTGCAAGAAGGCGTCATTCCGTGGGAGAAGCCACGGGAGGCGCCTACCTACGCAGGTGGCAACTTACCACGCAACTTTTGAACCGGCAGACCCTACCGCGCGTGAACGTCATGCTGCTCTGGTCCACACCCTACTCCGCGCTCTTTCGGCTCACCTAAAACAGGCTCAGGAGCTGGGCGGCACCGTCCGCAAGGCTGAAAAGGGCACAGCGATCGTCTTCTACAAACAGCTGCATGGCAGGAAAGCAGGATCAGCAACTCGAAGGCGATAACCGCCTCATCCCGCAGGCTGCAGCCGCTGCCCATAAGGCTGTTGACATGATCACCGGACAAGGGAGGAAGGAGGAACAGCCGGCTTAGCCGACTCGCTCTCCTCCGCCTCCTTCCCCTCTTTTGTTCTTTACCTTCTACTTCCCCTTCACTGAAAGGGACCTTCGCATCATGGGTTACACGCACAACTGGTACGGTCCGCAGAACATCGCAGCATCCACCTTCAACGCCATCACAGAAGATTTTCAGAAGCTCCTGCCGAGTCTCGAGGCTGCAGGTTCGCCCGTCTCTCACGCCTACGGCCTGGAGGAACCGGAGTTCACTCCCGAGTACATCCGCTTCAACGGGGTACGGCATTGCGGACATGCGAAGAACCCGGAGATACAGCTGCCATGGCTGCACAAGGACGCGACGGGTATGGTGACAACACCGGCACCACCAGTGGCACACTCCCACACCGCGCCTGTAACGGTTACTGCTTTTATGAGTCCCTCTGGTTTGGTCGCTGTAAAGAAGATGACGACCGAGACGAGAACGGACTTTGTGGAGGGTTTTGCAAGACAGGCTTTCGGCCCTACGATCTTGCCGTGACCGTCTTTCTGCTGATCGCAAAGCATCATCTCGGAAGTGACTTCCGCGTCGGCACCGACGGCGAGGCGAAGCAGTGGGAAGATGCGCTCGAGCTTTGCCAGGCCGAACTGAGCTACAGCATGAGCTTCGAGGAGGTGACCCGGTGAAGATGACTTACCGGATCGCTCACTCGCTCGGCATGGACGCGGCCAACCGGCAGATGCGGCAACACGACAGAACAGTTTGCAACATAGATGACTACAACTTTGCCGCGGAGACCCTCAATAGGCACTTCCCGCTCTGCATGGAGCACTCAGGCATCAAGCCGCAACTCTGCGGTTGTGCAGGGTGCGTCCCTGTGCAACAGCCGAAGCAGCAACTGCTCTTCGGAACCTAGTGAACCTGAGGGCGGGAATCTAGCTTCCGTCCTCATTCTTTGGAATCGACAGTTATGCTTGCAGGATGGCACAGGCATTCTCCAGGACTCGGAATAGTACCTCGCCCAAATCGATGCAGAGATGGAACGCCTACAGCAGCTCCGCGGTCAGGTCATTCGAGTCACGGTAATAGCTGACGCGAAGGCTACAACCATCCCTTTACGCGAGCAATTCGGGCTGCCTCAATGCGATTGGCCGCGCCCAGTTTCGAGATCGCTTCCGAAAGATAGTTACGGACGGTACCTTCGCTTAACCGGAGGCTCCTAGCAAGGTCGGCAGTCGTTTCGCCTTCGCCTGCACTACGCAAAATCTGGCGTTCCCGCTCCGTCAACGGATCGCTCTCGGCAAACCAGATCTCAGCAGCAAGTCCCGGGTCGACGACGCGGAGGCCGCTTTGCACGCGACGAACGGCGTCTGCCAGTTCTGACGCAGGCCGTTCTTTTAACAAGTACCCGCTTGCACCCGCATCCAGCGCTCGGCGCAGATACCCGGGCCGGGCAAAGGTCGTCAGAATGATGATCCGCGTGTCTGGGTAAAGGTCACGCACACGAGTTGCGAGCTCCAGGCCTGTCATCTTAGGCATTTCGATGTCGGTCACCAGCACGTGAGGGTGATGGCTGCCAACAGCGCGCAGGCCTTCCTGCCCATCCGCTGCAGAGGCGACAACCTCAATGTCGGGCTCAATGCCCAGCAGAGCGGCCAGCGCTCCACGTACCATGCCCTGGTCTTCGGCGAGCACGACTCGGATCCTGCTCATGTGCTTGCAACCTGTAAAGACTCGTCCTTCAACAGGTTGCGCTCACCGACTCCCATCGTGGCTTCTGCCGTGAGTGGCAGCAGCACCGTCAATATCGTGCCAGCAGGTACCGCGTTGTCAAATCGCACAAAGCCATCCAGCTTCGCCACACGTTCCCGCATGCCACGCAGGCCGTTGCCTTCTTGGTGCAGCAGGCCGACACCATTGTCTTGCACCTGCATGCGGACACGCTTACCATCCTGCTGCAGCCGAAGCATCACAGCACTGGCCGAGGCGTGGCGAACGATGTTCGTCACAGCCTCGCGCAAGGCAAGGCTAAGAACATTGGATTGAGACGGTGCAAGTTCCACATTGTCTATGCTGGTCGTGAGTTGCACATTGGCCGCCAGGAGCGACTGCCGAGCTCGTGTTACCTCCGCAGCAATGCCTTCGCTCCGGTAACCGGTCACTGCTTCGCGTACCTCTGCCAGCGCCTTGCGAGCAGTCTGTTCCACTTCACGCATCTCCTGAGCGGCACGGGCCGGATCGGAGGGAAGTATGCGGTTTGCAAGCTCGCTCTTGATGGCGATAACTGTCAGGGTATGGCCCAACAGATCATGTAGATCGCGGGCGATGCGCTCGCGTTCGGCCACCTGTGCCAGGTGTTCGATCTCGTCATTTGCGCGGTTCAGTTGGAACTCTGCCCGGCGCTGCCGTGAGTAGGCAAAGTTACTGAGTCCAATGATGACGGAGAACAGGACACCCATGAAGGCTGCCCACCACTGTAGGTGGAAAACAGTCGTTTCCAGGATGATGCCGACGGTCTGCAGTGTCAAAATACTCAGGTACACACGCATGCTGCGCGTCATAAACGCAAGAATGACAATGGGATAGACGAACAACCCTGACGCACTCTGATTGAACGGAAAGTAGCTAAAGCCGAGTGCAAACATCTGTGCCAACAACATCTGCTGAACGCGTCCCACGGTGTTGGGAATGGCGAAATACAGCGCTATAAAGACGGTGTAGACCACGCCGAACCAGACCCACTTCTCCACACTGTGCTCGTAGATGGGTTGTATGACAAAGAATCCCGAGTACAGCAGCGAGATGTATCGCATGAGGCGAGCGCTGCCGGTGGACCTGCGCCAGAACTCTGACGCGCTGTGCTCCAGCCCCTTCCCGGAAGTGTCATTCGCTGTCGAACTGTTGGCGGGGCAAGTCGGCATACAGTCCATTCTGCACCGTTTGGTGATGCAAACCGCAAGGAAGAAGTCAGGGCTGAGCTATGACAAATGTCACATGACGTTTGTCATGCTACGACACTGACGCACGGCACTGCAGCACCTGAACTTCCAAGCTCAGGATTGTTGCTGTACCGACGGAGCCACCATGCTGCATCGAAATACCCTCACAGTCGCCCTCACCTGTTTTGTCGCTATGGGTTGCGCAAATAGCGCCCACGCTCAAACTTGCCCTGGCAATGCATCGCGTTTGAGTGTAGAGGTACTGGACAGCACTGGCGCAGAGATTGTCGCGGCCGCGTTTCTGGTGGACGGCACCGCTGCAGGCAGCAGCGATGCTCGAGGTCAGTGGGCTAGCGCCTGCCTTGCGGCCGGCACACACCGGGTGGAGCTCACTGCTGCGGGCTTTGCAGTATGGCAGCAACAGGTCGTTGCGGGTGCACCGCGCATCGTGGCACGCCTGCGGCCAACCACAGTAGAAACATCGGTCGATGCCGTCGAAGACCAATCGGTAAGCACGGAAAGCGTCGCCGGTACCAAGACTTTGGAAGCGAAGGACATCAAGCAACTGGCCGATGATCCCGACGAGTTTCAACGTCAGCTGCAGGTGCTGGCCGCAGCGGCGGGAGGTGCCCCTGGACAGGCGATCATCGCGGTGGACGGATTTCAGAATAGCAGTCGTATCCCACCCAAGTCCGCGATCGCATTCATACGCGTCAACCCCGATCTGTTCAGTGCAGAATACGAACGCCCTCCGTACCAGGGTGGCCGCGTCGAGATCTACACCAAGCCCGGCCAAAGCAGGTTGCATGGGGCGCTGTTTACCACGCAGAGTGCGTCGTTCCTAAATGCGAAAGATCCTTTTGCGCCCAGCCGCGCAGCTATCGGCAAACAGCGGTATGGCTTCGAACTGGGCGGCCCCATTCGTGTCAACCGCAGCGATTTCTTCGTTGCGCTGGAGCACCGGCAGATCGATCAGTTTGCCGTGGTGAATGCCATTACGCTCGATACTACCGGCAACGTCGCAGCGGTCACGGCTAACATACCCACGCCACAGTCCTTATGGGAGGGGAGCATACGGTTGGCCACCCTGCTGAACGCTCATAACAATTTCACCGGAACCTACACGGCGACGATTGACGGGCTCACCAACCAGGGCGTGGGAGGAAGCACGCTGCAGGAGGCAGGCTACAGCTCGCAGCAGGCAGAGCATGCTGTCCGCCTCACAAATCTGCAGACCATCTCAGCTACGACGCTGCACGAATCGCGTGTTGGACTGACTTTTCGCAACCGTGGCGACTTGCCGCTTTCTACCAAGCCTTCACTGGTCGTTGCCGGAGCTTTTACTGGCGGGGGTGCTACTACGCAAGCGCTGGAAAGCCACCAATTCGACCTGGAAGTGGACGACGATGTGCTGCTGCAGCACCGCGCCCACAACTTGAAACTGGGCGTGCAATTGCTGAACTCGCATTTGGACGACCGGCTGCCTTCGAACTTCAACGGGACCTATACCTTTGGCGGCGGCACAGCACCAGCGCTCAATGTTTCTGGTAGCACGACCATTACCGGTCTGGAACAGTACCGTCGCGCGCTGGCAGGTCTGCCCGGCGGTACCGCAACGCAGTACGCAGTTACTGTTGGCAGCGCACCTGTCTCGCTCAACCAGTTGCGGGTCGTGCCTTACTTACAGGACATCTGGAAGCTGAACAAGCGGCTTGAAGTCTCGCTGGGCCTGCGCTGGTCGCTGCAGAGTTCACCGAACACCGTTGGCAATGTCGCACCTCGCGTGGGTGTCGCGTGGGCGCCTGACCGGAAGCAGCGTTGGGTGCTGCATGCGCGTACGGGGCTCTTCTACTCCGTAATCGATGCACAAACCACGCTTGAGACCTATCGCCTCAACGGCGCACGTCAGACGCAGTTGCAAATCAACAATCCGATGTTTGGCGCACCCTTTACGACCGGTACGGGCACGATCACCACGCTGCGCACGCCGCTGCCGTCTGTCTCGCAAACTCCCTCAGTGCAAACGCATTTCGGTGTGGAACACGAATTTGGTGGTCACTGGCATGCTCAGGCAAACCTGTACCTGGCTCGCGCATGGAATGATCTGCGCTCGCGCAACATCAATGCGCCACTGAACGGTGTAGCGACCAGTCTGCGGCCCTTCGCGGAAAACACCAACCTATACCAGTACCAACAAACCGGTGCGTTAGGCGGGAATGTGATTTTCGCGGGCGTCGACCAGCACAGCTTCAAGCACCTGCAGATCTTTGCTGGTTACATCCACATGGACCTGCGCACCAACGCAGACACACCCACCACCTTCCCTCAAAGCTCCTATCGCGATGCCGGTGAATACGCTAGGCCTACATGGCTGGCAACTCATCACCTGCTTGCATTTACCAACTACGTCTTTCCATTTGGAATCGTGCTGTCGAACCAGTTCGACGCTGCGAGTGGAAACCCTTACAACGTCACCACGGGTCTTGATAATAACGGCGACGGCATCTTCAACGACCGGCCGCATGTCGCGACCACTAGCGACGCCGGTGCGATCGCTACGCGCTTCGGCATTCTCTCCAGCATTGCCGGTGCAGCGCCGATTGGCCGCAATGCAGGCACGTTGCCGTGGAACGTACACCTTGATGGCAACTTGAGTCGTGCTTTCTCCCTCCCCCACAGAGCACAACACGAGGCACAAACTATCGCCCTAAACCTGCGCTCTACCAACCTGCTAAACCACACAAACGGTACCGCTGTTGGCGGCGTACTGGGTTCCCCGCTGTTTGGGAAAACCTACGCCGCAGATCCTGGCCGCCGCATAGAAGTTGGCCTTCGCTACGGCTTCTGAACACGCCACAGAACGATTTAACAATGATCAACCAACTAGAGGAGTCGCTATGAATCGCATACTTTCTGTCACTCTCGCAGCCGCCATTCTGGTTGGCCACGCCGCCGCCCAGACTGCGACAACCATCGCACCTCCCACGCTAGGCTTGCTGTACAGCTACCAGTATTGGCCCACACAGTACATCCAGTGGGTCGATGGAAACGAACTGCCCTACAGCATGGCAGAGTTCGATGTGGACAGCACCAATGCCAAGCAGCCGCTTTACCACTGCGTGCTGACCGGCAAGGACGGCGCGCGCACCCACTACAGCAACGTTGACGGCATCGTGGCGGCGTTCAAGGCACAAGGCGAGGCCTCGTACAAAGCCGCCATTGCCTTTGACAGCGACGACACGGGCAAGCCAGGCAGCACCAGCAACGTACGATTCACCATGCAGGAAGGCAAACCGTTCGAATGGCGCTTCGTGCAGGGCTCTGACATTAGCGTGCAGGGTAGCGGCGTGACACCACTGCCGCAGGCTCCTGTACCGATCTTTGCCTACCGCGAAGAGGGCGCCGTTGCGGGTGAAGGTTCCGCCCTAAAGATTGGCGACGCCGTGAGCACCGCGGCGGTCTGGAAAGAGATCAGCAAGCCGCCTTACTTCGTGGGCTACCGTGGTGCGATCACCAGCGGCGCGCACCTCCTGGTTTTACAAAAGGGTAAGGAGGATTGGAAGATCACCAAGGCACCCGTGAGCATCGCAGTCGGCAGTACGTGGGAGATGGATAACGAGACCGGCAATCGCCGCACCTTGACAGTCGACAAGACGGACGGCACCCACACTACAGTTAGCGTCGTTGAGCGCCTGCACCCACTCACGCGCACCGTCCTAACGGCAACCCGCTCTGCAGACGGGTGGACGGTTGACTCAATTCGCCTCTCACCTGTCAAAGATGGCGAAAAGCACTTCATGACGCTCACCTTTGCAGCAACGAACGCCGGCACAGGAACACTAGAGATCACAGCCGGAAAGAAGACAAAGATTGCTGCAGCGAGTTACGAGGGAAGCAGCTCCGCAACTCACCAAAGCAAAGCCATTCGCTTCACTGTGCCCACGTGGGTTACCGATAAACAACTCGTTTTACAAAGTGACAGCAACAGAGACACCGTAACCACGTCGGCTCAGTGACTTTGAGCTCGATAGCCCAAATCAGCTCTACAGTCCGAGGCTGTCATTGACCGCAACAGCGATGTCCTGCTCGGAACCGAAGTACCGCTCGGTGGTCTGTATCGAAATTGTCCGAGCAGGAACTCGATTTGTTCCAAGTCGCCACCGGCTTTGCGGCAGAGCTGATGGGATGGTCCGCCGCTCTTACCTTGCTTCATTGAGGTAAAAGAGGTGCACGACAAGATCTCTCTGCTCCAGCAGGCAAAACATCAGTGGTCGCAAGGGCATGAGCGCGGAAAGTTGCCTGCGTTTCGCCGAGGCGCAGAAAGCACGTTGGGCCAAACAGAAGAAACCTGCCAAGAGAGCAGCTAAAGCTCTTGCTGTAAAGCCCGCAAAGAAAGCAGCTGCCAAGAGGGTAATCGCAAAAAGGCGGCGAAGAAAGACGGCTCTAGAACGTCACCTGAACCAGCCGCTTAACAGCGGGGGTAAGGTAGGATGTCCGAGACAACCGGAGTTGTCGAGGGTAGATCTGAAGCAGCGTGCCTCCTGAGCCGGAGCCGTTCAAATTGTTTTGGGGTGTTTATGCGCCGGATCTGGTTGGCTCTTCTACTGAATGGTTGTTTCCTTGCTATAGCGCAACAGCCTGAATCTCCATCACTCACCGTTGAGCAGCAGACACTTTTCGATGCAGCGAAGAAGGACTTCAGCGAACATCATCCAGATCTTGCTCTGGAGAAGATGAAGCGGCTCCACGCTATGCTTCCTGAGAACGCGATCATCACAGACGCAACGGCCGAAACCGCTGTGACCCTGAGAGATGATGCTTATGCGCTCTCGCTGTTGCAATCGTGGACTGCTACACACCCAGAAAACTCATTCGCGTTAGAGTTGCTGGCGCGTGCGTATGCCGAAACGGGCGATGCGGTGGAACGCGACAAGACGATTGCTGCAGTGCTCGAGCTGCACGAAATAACGACGAATCAACAGTTCAAGCGTGCGGACCGGTTTCTTGTGGAGCGCGTAAGGCTGACTAATGGCTTTCTGGACATCTACTACGCACTCGTTCCGTTTAGTGGATATCACATCTACATGCTTGGGCGACAAGTGGACTCCAACAATGCTCTTGTCCGGCAGATCACGCTTGAGAGTAACGACATGGACCAGGTGACCTTTGCGAAAGAACATCCCGATCTATGGGCTAAGGGCATGCGCCGCTTTTCGATGGATACCTACAGCGCGAGCAAGACCGGGCCTACTGGTACGGCGACACAAACTCAGGCACTTATAGGGTTTATGGATGGACAGCCGAGGTATGACGACGCGAAAGTCCGCATGCTCAAAGTGGCCAACGGTGATGCCCCTCCCGTAGCCACGCGCAGTGGACTACCAGTACCCCAGTCGAAGTAAGCGACATGAAATGCAGGGTGTGGTTTGCCGCCATACTGGCCGGAACTTCTTTGAGGCATGTGTGGCTAAACACGTGTTACCTTTGGCCAACAGAATTTCGCTGTTCCTGTGACTTTGGTAAGTGATCTTCCTGCAGGCGCACCCGCGAGACCTTGCAACGCTTCTCCGAGACAAAGCGGCTGGCCAGCTGCACTAACCAGCCGATGGCTAAAAGTGCGGGTAGAACGGCAAATGCAATGGCACCCAGTTCCATGGGCGAGATCGTGATGTCTTCACGAGCCTGCAGTAGCAAGAACACAGAGAACGACAAACAGCACACATACTGCATGGCGGCTATGCTACATGCATCAGTAAACTTTGAATCTGACAATGTCAGAAACGCGCCAAATTCAATGATGGCGTAGAAGTGCGTTTTGAGTGCACGATGTATCAGTTCTCAAAGAATGACTCCTACAGCCCCAAGCTGTCATTGACGGCGACAGCGATGTCCGGCTCGGAGCCGAGGTAGCGTTCTGTGGTCTGGATGAAGGATCGGCCGAGGAGGAAACTTGATCTGCTCGAAGTCTCCGCCGGCCTTGCGATAGAGCGAGTGGGATGGTCCGCCGCTGTTACCCTGCTTCATTGAGGTAAAAGAGGTGCACGGGGGAGGTTCCATGGACATACATACAATGGGCGTTGATCTCGGCAAGACGGTATTTCACCTGGTGGGCCTGAACGAGCGGGGCGATGTGGTGGTGCGCAAGAAGTGCTCCCGCGCCCAGCTTCTGCAGTCACAGCAAACGTTCAGGCTGACTTGATAGGCATGGAGGCGGGTTCCCCGCTGCCGCACGTTAGGGATGTCGGTGAGATTGGCGGCTTCCTCATGGGACAGCATGCCATTCTTCTGCGCTTCCGAGATTATCTTCCGGACAGCCGCAAGGCGGACATTCACGGTGGAAGGTGCCAGGTCTTCCATTGAGGTCCGGTACTCCAGGAGGAGCGCGCGGGTGAGAGCCCGGCTGGTAGCGAAGACGAACAGGAGGTCCAATGCCTTGGCGTAGCTTCGGCGCGAGTGCTCCGAGGTGACCGAGTCGAGCACCATTTGCCGGAGTTGGAGCTGGGCGGGGGTCGGCAACAGCATTTCCGGGGCGGAATGGGGGTGTTGACCTCTTCCAAAGCGCG
>CAXTFT010000008.1:14274-42016 GCA_964243585.1 uncultured Terriglobus sp. | reverse complement strand
TGGCGACCGCGGTCCCGGCGCGCTCCATTAGCTCACCGAAGGGAACGCCAAAGTGTTCCGCAGTGGCATGGTCTGCTGCCGCCATCTCCGCTGCCGTAAGAATCTTCATGAGTAGCTAGGATGCCGAGGCATGCCTAGCTGAAGCGGGTGTTGCGCCACAGCGCCCAGCCTGCACCCACCAGCGCAATGACCAGGACGACACCCAGTGCCGACAGCCAAGCCATATTCATGGCAATGGGCGGCACTACCGCATGGATGCCCAGCCACACGAACACGCCGGTTGCGGCCAGCACAATGGCTACATCCCACCAGCGGCGCTTCTCGTTGCGGCTGCCGAACTCCTCCCCGCTCTGCGCGGCCAGCACTTCCAGGTAATCCAGGCCATAGCGGTTGCACTCGCGTTCCAGCGCGGCGTTGTTCGACAGGTGCTCCCGCGACGACGCCACCGCCGTGCTAATCGCAAGCGCACCCAGAATCATCAGCGCAGAACCAGCGATCACCAGCAAGCGGTGGCTCTTATCAGCATTAGCCAGTTCTCCGAATACCAGAGCCCCCCAAGCCAAACCCCATAGCTGGTTGGTGTTCGAGAGCGGAATGCCACGGCCAATGCCCAGGTACTTGGCTGCGAACTGCTGAAACAGGTCGCCAATCACCCAAACAAAGCCGCCCAGAAACAGCCAGAACAGCAGGTGCTGGCTATGGGCAAGCTGGAAGACCGACGAGTGAGCGCCGCTATCGAGCGTCCACGTCAGCGTAAACATCGTGAGCAGTTCGCCCACGGTGAACGCCGTGACGAACGACAATGGGTTCATGCCGCTGAGGTATGCCTTGCGATACGGCACATACATGGTGCCCCACATCAGGCTGGCCCCCGCGGCTGCAATCAGGCCGCGCATCGCATGCGGAGCGGTCGTGCTGCCGCCGTGAATGGTGCTGAACCCCAGCATGATCGCGGAAGCCACAATCAGGACCGCGCCTGTAACCACCTTGACCGTGTTCTTTGCGCCTGCGCCTTCCAGTTCGCGGAACAGCACGCGCCCCCACAGCAGGCCGATCAGCGAATTCGTATTCCACAACGGAAAGGCCGTCGCGAGGCCCACGTCACGAATCGCAAAAACAGTGAGTGTATTGGCCACAGCCCACAACCCGCCCGCCAGGATGGCCCAGATAATGAGGTGTTTCTTCGCCATGAGGTCGGCGAAAACGTACGACGTACCCTTGAGCAGCGTGGGAAAGGTCCAGCGCGCTGTAAACACGCCTGCCACCATGCAAAGTGAAATCGCAAACGGCGAAAAACCGGCGTTGACCAGCTTGGTAGGTGCCTCTGCCGCGCCCAGCCATACGCCCGCGGCCAACCCGCAGATAACGCCCATGCCATGCAGCGACAGGCCACTTGCCGGAGCTTTGGCTACCCCGTTGCCGTTGCTCATCGCGACCCCCTTGCCGTCTCAATGCAGATCAATGCAGGACCACAAGCAGGACGATACCGCCGATCAACACGGCTGCGGGAATCCAGAACTGCACGTCGGTGAGGATCGCCCGGGTAGTCTCGGACGCGGTCATCTTATGGGCCATCAGATTCTCTTTCGGCGTGTTCTGTCGCGGCACGCGCTGCGCTACCGTAGCCAGCAGGTCGCGCCGCTGTCAAGGACTGCATGGACCGGTGTCGTTACCATGGACCTTTGCAAGGAAGCTGAAGTGATCCGAAAGCTGTGTGACGCGCACCACCTGCCCCGCGAAGGCGGGCTAAAAGCCTTTGTCGGTGGCGACAGCGCCGGACCGCTCGCGTTGTGCGTCGGCGTGATCGCTGGCAAACCTTACGCCATTGATAACGCCTGCCCGCACGCACGGGCAGCACTGGCTGGCGGTCACCTGGCAGACTCCACTGTCGTGTGCCCACTGCATGGCTGGCAGTGGGACCTTGTCACTGGCAAGCCCGTGCGCGATGGCGACCCGGTCATACAAACCTACGAGCTCCGGCAGTTTGGGTCAGAGGTTTTCGTCCGCATCCCCGATTCCGATCCGCCCGTCGCAAAGCCGGAGAAATAAAGTCGGAACAGGCATTGTCACCCCTGACTATGACCTGCTACGTTAGCGGTAACGTGATGCCTGCCCAGCGCAGGCCAGGAGACCACCGATGGCGACGCTCGCACCTGTACTGGACAATGCACCCCTTGGCGACATGGATGAATGGGACGAGTTCCTGGAAGGCCGTTACAAGGAAGGCAAGTCCGAAGAAGAGTTTCGCGTGTACGACGCGACGGCGACTCCGGGTGTGGCCGAGTTTTACCGCCTGAACCACGAGAACCAGACTGTCGATTACGTTCTGGACAAGGAAAACACCTACTTCAGCCTGAACAAGGGCCAGAAGACCATTTGGGAAGCTGCGGAGTTCCTGAACACGCTGGTCGATGACAGTGATCCGGACACCGACCTGACCCAGATCGAGCACCTGCTGCAGACCAGCGAGGCCATGCGCCGCGACAACCTGCCCCGCTGGATGATCCTGACCGGCTTCATCCACGACCTGGGCAAGTGCCTGTGCCTGTATGGCGAGCCGCAATGGGGCGTTGTGGGCGACACCTTCCCGGTGGGCTGCGCCTGGAGTAAGGATATTGTTTTCCCCGAGTACTTCGCCAAGAACCCGGACCGCAACGTGCCGGAATATCAGACCAAGTACGGCATCTACGAGCCGAACTGCGGCCTTGAGAACATCCACATGTCGTTCGGCCACGACGGCTACATCGGCGAGGTGATGAAGCCGTACCTGCGGGACGAGTCGCTGTACATGCTGCGCTTCCACAGCTTCTACCCGTGGCACCGGCACGGCGCGTACGACCACCTGTGCACGGACAAGGACCGCTCCATGCTGGAGTGGGTGCTGAAGTTCAACCAGTACGACCTCTACAGCAAGGGCCATGAAAAGCCGGTCATGTCAGAACTAAAGCCCTACTACGACGACCTGTTCGCGGAGTTCCTGCCGCCTACGCTTGCCTGGTAAGCCAGTCCGTTTAATTGAAGGGAGCCCGGCTGATGACGGCCGGGTTCTCCTGTCTTTGTGGCAGACCGGGGTCTTGAACAGACGAAGCCAGCCGGTGCGCAAACATCTATACTGCGCAGGAGGGTACCCCGCTTTGGCCGAAGGCATTACGCACATTGAGACCACCACGGCAGCGCCAAAGCTCAAAGATGGCGTCGTGCTGCAAAGAGACCTGCCCGCCATCGGCGATGCGCCGGGATGTGTTGCCTTCGTGCACTACAACGGTCCAACGGACCAGTTGGCAACCATGTGCACCGGCATGGCAGTCGTTGAGCCGGGCGCAAGCCCTCATCCGCCGCACAGCCATCCCGAAGAAGAGTTCATGATCGTGGCAGCGGGCACGGGCGAAATCGTCGTGGCTGGTAAGGTAACACCCGTCGGCCCTGGAGCGGTCATGTACTGTGCGGCAGATGTGCTGCATGGCATCGTGAACACCGGCACAGAGCCCATGACGTTCTACTTTTCGAAGTGGCTGGGCAAAAGCGAAGCGTAACAACTTCGGCAGGATCGACGGGATGCGTTCGCCATGCTCTCCAATGCCTCTCGTGCGCATCGAATCAGTATGGTTTGGCGAGCAAAGACGAAGCATTTTCGCGCAGCCTGCCTGTTCGCTGCGTTCGTAGGCCTGGGCGTATTTATCGTCGGTTGCAGGCATATGGTGAGCAACCGCCCAATCGGCCCCGCGGTGCAGATTGCGGTGCCGCTCGGTCTGCCGGCACTCCCCATCCCTGCAGGCAATCCGCCTACGGCGGACACGATTGCACTCGGCCGCAAGCTCTTTTACGACAAGCGTATTTCCGTGGACGGATCCATGTCGTGTGCTTCTTGCCATGACTCGCGCGACTACTTCACGGACGGCAAGGACATCTCGCGCGGGGTGCGAGGCGCTCTGGGGAAACGGAACGCGCCGACCATCCTGAACTCGGCGTACCTGCCCTTTCAGTTCTGGGACGGGCGTGCCATCACGCTGGAGCAGCAAGCCGCATTTCCTATTGCTGATCCTGTCGAAATGAGCCAGCCGCACGTCACCGACATTGAAAAGCTGGGCGACGACCTCTCCTACAAAGCCATGTTCCGCAAGAGCTTTGGCACGGCAGACGTCAACATCGAACGCGTCGAAGCAGCACTGGCCAGCTTTGAGCGCACCGCGCTTAGCGGCAACTCCCCCTTTGACCGGTTCCAGTATGGCGGCGATCGAAATGCCCTCACGCCTGCGCAGCAGCGTGGCTACGCCGTATACCTGGACCCGAACCGCGGCAACTGCATTGCCTGCCACACCGTGGGCGCGAACTCCGCACTGTTCACCGACGGCAAGTTCCACAACATCGGCGCAGGCGTAAACGACTCCGGAGATTTCAGCGACGTAGGCCGCTTCCACGAAACTAAGGTGGCCACGGACAAGGGCGCATTTAAAACCGCCACGCTCCGCAACGTGGCTAAAACTGCGCCTTACATGCACGACGGCAGCCTGAAGACGCTAAAGGAAGTGGTCGACTTCTATGCAGGTGGCGGCAACAGCAACCAGTACCTTGACCCGGAGATGAAGAAGATTCATCTCACCGGCCCTGACCGCGCCGACCTGGTCGAGTTTCTGCAATCATTGACCGGCGACCTGCCGCCGCAGACCGGCCCCCCGGAAGGAAAATGACGCGTGAAGAAAACGGATTTTAGCTATGCCCTTGGCATCCTTGTGCTGACGAGCCTGCTTTCCGGCTGCAAGGCCAAGCCGTCCCAGTCGCCTGCGGCTACGGCGGATACACCCGAAACCGCAGCGCCGGTCTTTCAGGTGGACGCAGCGACTGCCGGGTCCGTTCACGGTACGGTGAAGTACAGCGGACCGAAGCCGAAGCTGGTGACCATCGACATGAGCAGTGATCCACTCTGCGTCAAGGCACATCAAGGGAAAGCAGTGGATGAATCCCTGGTGGTCAACGGCAAGGGCGAACTTGCGAATGCCTTTGTGTACGTCGAGAAGGGGCTCGAGGGAAAGCGCTTCGCTGTGCCATCCGCCTCCGTGACCGTCGACCAGGGCGGCTGCTGGTTCCGACCACGGGTGCTCGGCATCCAGGTCGGCCAGACGCTCGACGTGGTCAACTCTGACCCGGTGACCCATAACATCCATCCCATGGCCGTTGTGAACCGCGAATGGAACCATAGCCAGGGACCGGGCGATCCGCCCATGCACCGCAGGTTCTCGAAGGTGGAAGTTGCCATCCCCGTGAAGTGCAACATTCATGGCTGGATGCATGACTCCATCGCCGTAGTGGACAGCCCTTACTTTGCGGTGACTCAAAGCGATGGCAGCTTTGATCTTCCTAACCTGCCGCCTGGCACCTACACTGTGACAGCGTGGCACGAGAAGCTTGGTACGCAGCAGGCCACTGTGACTGTGCCGGCAAGCGGCAAGGTGGCCGCTGACATCGCATTCCACCAAGAGTAAATTTTCGAACCCTGCTTGCCACACGTTTGTATAAGGCGCTACAGTTGCGGGGTTTCGATTCTATCGAGCGCAACTGGAGCAACACCTATGAACGCCATGACCCGCAGGCAATTTCTTTCCCGCAGCGCCGTTGCCACCGCCGGGGTAGCGGTCAGCGCTGCTGCTCCCTCCTGGGCTTGGGCTGACCCACTCGGCCTGCCGATCGGCATCCAGCTGTATGTGGTCGGGTCTGACATGCAGAAAGACGCTGCTGCCACGATCAAGCAAATTGCGCAGATCGGTTACAAGGAAGTAGAAACTGCGGGCTATGGCTCATTGAAGACAGCGAAAGAACTGCGCAAAGCGCTGGATGATAACGGCCTGAAGTGTCCCAGTGCGCACGTGCCGCTCAAGCTGAACGATCTGAATGCATCATTTGACGATGCCCATGCACTGGGCTGCACCTATGCCACCTCTTCCGTTCCGCAGATGTGGCTGTCCTCAATGGCTCCTCCTGATCCAAACATGACGGCCGCGCAGAAGAAAGCCTTCCTGGCAAAGGCCAGCGGCAGCTTTCTGGCACCGCTCAAGCCGGAACAGTTCAAAATCTTAGCCGAGGACATGAACAAGGCAGGTGAGGCAGCCAAGAAAGCCGGACTGAAGTTCTGCGCGCATAACCACACCATGGAATTCGCCATGGACGGCGACAAGCCCGGTTACGACTACCTGCTGACCCACACGGACAAGAGTCTTGTGTTTTTTGAGATCGATTGCGGATGGATGACGGTCGCCGGCTACAAGCCAGGCGATTATGTGAAACAGTACCCCGGCCGCATCAAGATGCTGCACATCAAGGACTTCATCCCCTACCCGAAGGGTGCAAGTACCGGTGGACCGATCCGTCCCGAGGGCGCAGAGATCGGCCAGGGCGTTGTGAACTACAAAGAGATTTTTGCAGCCGTCAAAGGCAGCGGTATTGAACACGTTTTTGTCGAGCAGGAAGGTCCGTATGCACGCATGCCCGCCATGCAGGCGGCTGCTGTCGATTACAAGTACCTGCACTCACTTTCCTAGCAGTCGGGATGCCTACAAAGCCAGGCCTCCGGGTCTGGCTTTGCTGCGTAACAAGGATTCCAGCAAAGTAGCTAGGGTTCCAGCGAAGCAAGGTATCCGGTGATTGCAACCATGTCCGCCGGGGTCAACTTAGCTACCGGCCCCTTCATCAGCGCGGCTCCGGCACCGTTCCGCGCGCTGGTCTGAAAATCAGTCAACTGTCGTGTCATCTGGCTCGGCGAGCGTCCTGCGATCGATGGGATGTTGCCGGTACCACGTAGATTGGCACCATGGCACTGGGTGCATGCAATGGTTTTGCCCTCGCCGCCGGTGCGCACCAGGGACTCACCAATCTGCAGGCTACCGGTTGGCACATAGGCCACAAAGCCCGACTTCGGGTTACGCAGTTCCGTCTGTTCCTGGTCTTCAGAGACCTCGATGATGCGGTTGCCAATGGGTTCCGTTTTCGTGGCGTCGGTGACCACGAGCATGAGCGACCCGATTTTGGTCAGCGGCACGGCATCTGTCTCGACCACGCGGATCCAGCGATGCGGCTTTAGCGAAGTGAAGTAGACGGTTGCTGCCTTGATCTCTTCTGGAGTGGCGGTCTTGGAGGCGAGGATCATGTTGTTAACCGATGCCATGCGCGGCTCAGAACTTCTTCGCGCGCCGTTGCGAAAGTCCTCGATCTGCCGCAGCATGTAGTCCTCCGGTAGACCTGCAACACTCTGATTCTCCGGTCTTCCCATGCCCGTGGGCAGATGACAGTGGCCGCATGCGCCCAGGCTGGGCAGCCGACCATGTGCAACCACCTGCGGCATGGCTGGGTGCTCATCGGGGAACCAGTCGGGGACCACCTGCAGCACAGGAATCTGTTTCTTTGGGTACTCGGCGGTGCTACCCGCTACATGGCCCATCACGTCAGCCTGAGTTGCGGCAGGTGTGACTCCACTGGGCGAGGGCGGCTTTGGTGACGCAGGAGATGGAGGCAACACAGGGTAAGCCCAACGCGGCAAGTCAGCCATGAATCCAGAGGTGTTCGACTGCTGCGCGATGGTGTGGATCGCAGCCAGGGACAAACCTGTAACCGCCGTACAGAACAGAGTGAAACCTTTGTTGGAAGACCTCATGCAGGGTTACTCCAGGATCAAGGTAAGTATGCAACCATGCCGCGAGACATTCCTGCATTCGCGCAGTGTAGAAGACAAAGCCGCTGCTCCAGCCCGTTCGAGAACCTCAAGCTGCGGTATTTGCCGCATCCGAAGCGGCCTGGAGCACATCTGCATACTGAACAGAACATAAGTCGTGCCATGCGGTAAGCGAGCCGCAATGAGGCTACAGGAGTATCGCTTGCGTTTACAAGTTGGTGTTACCCCGGCTATAGAGCCAGACGTTTCCTCCTGCACAGCCCGTCGTGCTGGCAGGGCCGCGGTTTGCGGGCTCCTTGCAGGCCTGCTGGTACTTGCCGTGGCAGGCTGCAAGAAAGCACCACCACCGCCCGCGCCACAGCCTACACCTGTGGCTGTCATGCCGGTTTCGCTCAGCAGCGTGCCCCTCAGCGACAGTTATGTGGCCACCATTAAGAGTCGGCGGACCACCACGTTGCAGCCCCAGGTAGACGGTCGTATCACCCGCATTCTGGTGCACAGCGGCCAGAATGTGAAAGCTGGCGAACTGCTGTTGCAGATCGATCCATTAAAGCAGCAAGCCACGGTACAGCAGGGTGTTGCAACGGAACTGCAGCAAAAGTCACAGTACCAGTACAACCAGGCAGACGTAGAGCGGCAGCGTCAGTTATTCGAAGCCGGCGTAATTTCAAAACAGGCCTACGACCTGGCGACACAGTCCTTTGGTACCACTCAAGGTGCTTACAACGCCGCCGTGGCATCCACTCGCACCCAGCGTGAACAGTTGGCTTATTACCAGGTTCGTGCGCCCTTTGCGGGCATCGTGGGTGACATTCCCGTTCACCAGGGCGACTATGTTTCGCCAACCACCATGCTGACCACAGTGGATGAGGATCGTGACCTTGAAGCGTACATCTACGTGCCGACCGAGCGGTCTTCACTGGTACACAGCAATCTACCCGTTGAACTGCTGGACACCGCAGGTCACACGCTGACGAAAACTGCTATTAACTTTGTCTCGCCTCAGGTGGATACTGCCACGCAGAGCATTCTTGCAAAGGCTCCCGTGTCCGCGTCCGGCAACCTGCGCAATCAGCAAATTGTGAATGCGCGCGTGACGTGGGATACAAGGTTAGCGCCCACAGTACCGGTGCTGGCCGTGACCAAGATTGGCGGTGCATCGTTTGTTTACCTGGCGGTACCTCGTGGAGGCGGCTTTGCAGCTCACCTTGCCAACGTCACCCTGGGAGATCCCATCGGCAACAACTATCCAGTGCTGTCGGGCCTGAAGCCCAGCGACAGAGTCATCTTGTCGGGCCTGCAGTTTCTGCAGGAAGGCGTACCGGTACGGCCGCTGAGCTAAGCAGAATATTCGCGGCCAGCATGCCGTCCTCCTTGCAGGAACAGGAAAGTAAATCATGGTTGAGTTCTTCATCAGACGGCCCATTTTCGCCACGGTGTGCGCGTTGCTTATCGTGCTGGCGGGCGCCGTCTCCATTCCGTCGCTCCCTATCTCGTTGTACCCGCAGCTTGCACCGCCACAGGTTATCGTCGCCTGTAACTATGTCGGTGCGAATGCGCAGGTAGTGGAGTCGGCTGTAACGATTCCGCTTGAAACGGCTATCAACGGCGTGGAAGGCATGCGGTACATGAGTTCGACCAGTTCGAACGACGGCACGTCTTCCATCACAGTGACTTTCAACACTGGCTATGATCTGTCCATTGCAGCCGTAGATGTGCAGAACCGTGTTGCTACAGCGCAAGGCAGACTGCCCGCAACGGTGAATGCCACCGGTATCAGCATCACAAAGGCAAACAGCAACTTTGTTTTCGCCGCGGGCTTCTTGTCGCCGGATAACAGCCTGTCGCAGGGATTTGTTTCGAATTATCTTGACGTATATGTCAAGGACGCGCTGAAGCGTGTGCCCGGTGTAGGTGACGTTGTCATCTTCGGTGAGCGGAAGTACGCCATGCGCGTCTGGCTTGATCCGTCGCGCCTGGCCGCGCGCCAACTGACCGCGCTGGACGTGACCAACGCACTTGCCGAGCAGAACGTGGAAGTAGCCGCGGGCCAGCTTGGCCAGCCGCCCTCAGACAACAAACAGAGCTACCAGATGGCTGTGCGAGTCGTTGGCCGATTGAGCGATCCGCACGAATTCGACAACATCATTCTGAAAAACAATACCAACCTGGGCGGCTTGGTGCTGCTGAAGGATGTCGGTCACGCGGAGCTTGGCGCCGAAAACTACAACACCGACCTGCGCTTCAATTACGGCAACATTGGCGGCAGTGCTGTCGGCATCGGCGTGCAGCAGCTCTCCAATGCAAACGCGCTGGATGTGGATAAACGATGCCGCGCTGTTCTGACGGAGCTTGAGAAATCTTTCCCGCCGGGCTTGAAGGACTATATTGCGGTTGACACGACGCTGGTCATTGGCGACTCGGTACACGAGGTGGTCGTCACCATCATCGAGGCCATCGTCATCGTCATTGCGGTCATTTTCCTGTTTCTGCAGGACTGGCGCTCTACTGTTATCCCGGCGATCACGATTCCCGTCTCGCTGATTGGAACCTTTGCCTTTATCAAGATCTTCGGTTTTTCCATTAACTCTCTGACACTCTTCGGCATCACGCTGGCAACCGGCCTTGTAGTCGACGATGCCATTGTTGTCATCGAGAATGTTCAGCGCCACCTGGAAGAGGGCGTTGCCGATTCCATGCAGGCAACCAGCATCGCCATGGCCGAGGTGACCAGCGCCGTCGTTGCGACATCGCTGGTGCTGATTTCCGTGTTTATCCCGGTCAGCTTTTTCCCGGGTACCACGGGCATTCTTTACAAGCAGTTCTCTCTCACCATCGCGTTTTCCATTGCGATTTCCGCGTTCAATGCGCTTACCCTTACGCCCGCGCTTTCAGCCATTCTGCTGCACCGTGACAAGCAGTTGCTGCCGAAGATTTTTGGGCCGCTGGGCCGCTGGCTGGGCACGCCGGTGGGTTGGTTTGAAGCAGGGTTGAAGCGGTTGATCGCCGGGTACGCTGCCGCCGTAACGTTTGTGGTGCGCTGGCGTTACGTCATGCTGATGTTCTTCGCCGCGTCGCTGGGCGCTACGGCTTACATGTACACACATGTGCCCACGGCCTTTGTGCCTCAGGAGGACCAGGGATACTTCCTGATCATCGTGCAGACGCCTCCCGGTGCATCGCTGGCCTACACCACCGAAGTCGCCGAACGCGGCACGGCGCTGGTGCGGCAGGATTCTGACGTGGCCGCGACTTTCTCTGTCATGGGCTTTTCGCTTTCAGGCGGGTCGTCACCAAACTCTGGCCTGATCTTCGCTCCGCTTAAGCCGGTGAGTGTGCGGACGGAACTCGGCCCGGGGCACGATGCGCATTCCATTGTGCAGCGCATTGCACCAAAATTGTTCGGCGTGCCAGGCGGTGTCCTGTTCGCCGCGGAACCACCTGCCATTGCTGGCATCGGAACGGTCGGAGGCTTCCAGTTCATGCTGCAGGACAGCGGCCGCAACACCTTCGGGGACATTGACAAGGTTGCACACCAGCTTGCAGCGGAAGGCTTTCGCCCAGGGTCGGGACTCAGCAACCTGAACACGACCTTCCGTTCAAACGATCCGCAGGTCTTTGTCACCATTGATCGCGAGAAGGCCAAAGCAATCGGCGTACCGCTGTCGCAGATTACGTCGTCGTTGAACACGTACATGGGTTCCAGCTACGTCAACGACTTCAATTTCAACAATCGCTCTTACCGCGTGTACGTACAGGCAGACCAGGTTGCACGCCGCAACACGCAGGATCTTCGGCAGTTTTATGCAAGGTCAGACACAGGGCAGATGGTGCCGCTTGGCAATCTTGTGTCTATCCTGGAGACCAGCGGACCACAGGTAATTAACCACTACAACATCTTTCGCGCGGCGGAAATCGATGGTTCCCAGGCACCCGGCCTGTCGTCAGGCCAAGGTCTCGCTGCCATGCAGAAGGCGTTCGACAAGTACAAGCTGCAGGGTATGACCTTCTCCTGGACCGGCCTGGCGCTGGAAGAAGTAGAGGCTGGCGGCAAGGCGGTGGTTATCTTCGGGCTTGGCCTCCTGGTCGTATACCTGACGCTGTCCGCTCAGTATGAGAGTTTCGCCCTGCCCTTCATCATCCTGCTGGCCGTGCCCACAGCTGTGCTTGGTGCGCTCTCACTCGTCAGCCTGCGAGGGTTGACAGACGATGTGTACGTGCAGATTGGACTGGTGATGTTGATCGGCCTTTCGGCCAAGAACTCGATCCTGATTGTCGAGTTTGCGGAGGATATACGAAAAGGGGGCAAGAGCATTGTCGATGCAGCTATCCAGGCCTCGGAACTGCGGCTCCGGCCCATCCTGATGACCAGCTTTGCCTTCATCCTGGGCGTGCTGCCGTTGTACTTCGCGACCGGTGCGGGTGCGCTTGGACGGCACTCCGTAGGTACGGCAATCGTCGGCGGCATGCTGCTGTCTACGGTGCTGAACCTTTTCTTCATCCCGGTGCTGTACGTCGTGTTGCAGACGCTGCTGGGCAAGTTCGGCGGGAGCAAGAGCCCTGTCCAGGGATCTGCGCCCTTGCCTCCCGATCATCGCCTGCCGCCGCCCCATACCGCGTGATGCCAGTTGCTGCGCTTACGATGGAACTTGCCATTGAAGATGCACAGTCGCTGAAGGACCGGCGACAGGCTATCCGGTCCATCAAAGACAAACTCCGCCACGGATTTAACATCTCCGTGGCAGAGTTGGATGATGCTTCCCTATGGAACCGTGCGACACTTGCCGTTGCCGCGATCAGTGCATCGCGCAACTACCTCGAGGGGCAGATGCGCGAGGTGGAAGAAGCAGTGCAGCGCCTGGGCGCGGGGCTTGGCGTGGCCATCCTCGACACGCAGCTTGACCTGCTGGATTAGTGCTTCTTCAACACCGGCGGCTCCGGCGGTGCAGGTTGTTGTGGCGCAGCTGCCATGTGTCCCATGGCAGCCCCCATCGCTCCCATGCCAGCTCCCATGGCTCCCTGCACGTCTTCCATGCGAAAACGCCCACGCAGGTGCACGATGTTCAGTTCCTTCGCCTCGGCATTCAGGATGACCATGTCGCTGATAAAGCCTTCACGGTCCGATTTGACGACAATATCGTTGGTCTCGCCGTCGCTTTCATTCCGAACCACATGGGACCAGCCACTGCCTTCAAGCCGGTGCCGCAACGCGTCCAGATCGCTCTTCTGGTACTGGCCCTTGCTGGCGAATTCATAGTTCCTTACCACAATGAAGTCCATCTTCTGAGCGAGGTCGGCGTAGTGACCTCCCTTTTTGCTGCCGGCGAGCGCCAGCATGCTCTTGTCCAGGTTGACCTCGTTCCGCTCTTTCGCGTTAATACCCAACCGGTCAAGCCCTTCCAGCAGATCGTCCTTGGCCTGTGGGTCGGCGACTGCGCCGGACGTGCCGGGCTGTGTAGCCCCTTCGTCGAGTGTGACTGAAACGGGAACCATCTGCCCCTGCGCAACCCGCGCACCCGTTGCCCCCATGCACAAGGCAAGAGAAGCTACTGAACTTGTCCTCTTCCAAAACATCTGCTTCATGGTGCTCTCCCTTACCTTTGTGTACCGTTCAGAAATTGCGTGAACCTGCCGGCGGGACTACGGTCCAGGCCGATCTCCACCTCATTGAGCGCGTGGCTCGTCAGCTGCATGGCAAGATCAACCTGTGCCTGAGCGGCTGCTGCCTTACGCGTGTACTGCTGGTGCCGCTCGTGCAGCACGTTTCCGCCAACGCTCAGCGCAAGCGCCGCCGCTGCAGCCGTCCACCATGCGGTCCGGTGGTGCACAGCCATAAACAAGCCGCTGCGGCGCCGTTCCCGGCTGCCCGCCACCTTGCGTGCTGCCTCACGTTCCGCAACCCGCTGCAGTACATGTTCCGTGAAGTTTTCCGGCGCAGGAACATGCTGCAAGCTGCGCCGTAGGCCTGCTTCAATTTCTTCCAGTTCATCCACGGACAAACTCCTTTAAGACCACGGATCCCTTGCGCCTCATTAGCTGCAGACCCCGCTGCAGATGACTTTTTACCGTTGCGAGCGGTTCGCCCGTCGTGCGCGCAATCTCCTCCGGCGTCAACTCTTCGCCGTATCGCAGCACCAGCACGGTTCGCTGAGCAGGCGGCAGGGAAAGCAACATGCGCTCCATGGCGGTGCCCATGGGACTACCCTGCCCATGGCCGCCAGCCAGTAAGGCGCGATCGTATTTCTCGTCCCACTCCTCGGACATGCCCTCCGGCCTGACCTTTCGCCGCCGTATCGCGTCCGTTGCGCGATGGGTTGCAACCCGCCGCAACCAGTGCCGCACATGGTCGGTGCTCTCCAGTTTTGGCAGCCACTTATGCAGCTCCAGAAAGACATCCTGCGCCACCTCTTCCGCCAACCCGCGATCACCCAACAGGCGCAGTGCCACGGAGAACACCATGGAGCTGTGCTCGTCAACAAGCCTGCTGAATTCATCATTTGTGAGGGTCACGCGTTCCCCTGTCCTTTGTCTATACGGCAACGGAAGGCTTTCCGAATGCAAAACTGTCAGCGATTCGGTTCCGGTCTGGAAAGCAAGAGAATGAGCTGTTCTGATATCCCAGGCTACTCTGCTATCCCCAAAGCTGTTCTGATAACCTGAGAGGTCAAAGAGGCAGGCCGAGCAATGCCGGAACATCGCGCACGAGAACACCACCGGAATCGCGTTCAAGAGACCCTGCGCGAAGAGATAAGCATCATTATTGACGGCGAATTGTCTGATCCGCGGATCGGTTCAGCCGTGGTAACAGAGGTCGCCCTGGAACCCGGCGGCAAAAGCGGTCACGTTTACGTTGCTGTAAACGGGGACGTCACCGAAGAAGATCGCACCCTGCAGGGGCTCATGGCAGCCCGCGGCTATATACGATCCGAACTGCTGGACCGCCTGGGTGTCCGCCACCTGCCGGAGCTTTCCTTCCATATCGATCGCTCCGAGAAGATCAACGCTCGCATGGATTCCCTGTTGACGCGGATGAAAAAGCGCCAGGCGCGGCGAAACGGGTCCCCGGCAATAAACGAGGCAAAAAATTCCTGATGATGCCTCCTGTGTCCACCTCCCTTGACCCGGTTGACACACACCCAGCCGCAGGTCTGTCGGCCTGCGATCAGAAGGACCTGATCCTGCGGGAGATCGGTAATCGCAATCGCTTCGTGGTGGTCTCACACGCCCGGCCCGACGGCGATGCGGTGGGTTCGGTGCTGGCCATGGGCTGCATTCTCCGGCAGATGGGCAAGTCCGTGGACCTGGTGTTGGCTGATCCCGTACCCATGGTCTACCGGACGTTGCCGGATGTGCACACCATCCGCGAGGCAAAGCGGGTTGACAATGGCTCCTATGACGCGGCCATTATCCTGGAATGCGATGGTACCGGTCGCACCGGTATCGCAGGCATGGAAGGTCTGTTCGTTATCAACATCGACCACCACAGGACCGGCTGCGACTATGGCGCGCTGAACTGGATTGACCCGGATGCTTCAGCAGTAGCAGCAATGGTGTACGACATCGCGCTGGCCGCGGGGGTGGAGGTGACGGCGGGCATGGCGACCTGCCTCTATACCGCCTTGATGACCGACACCGGTTCGTTCACCTATCCCGGCACTTCGGCAGAGACGTTTACCCTGGCGCATGCACTGATCGATCTTGGGGCAAAGGCCGACACGGTGGCGCGCGATGTGCTGTATTCGGTACCCGCCGCCCGCATTCACCTGCTGGGGCTGGCACTCTCCAGGGTGAACATCGTGGGCGCCTTGGCTTGGACACATATTACTCAGAACGATCTGCGGCAACTATCTGCAAGCGATGAAGACTCTGAGGGCACGGTCAACTACCTCATCTCCATTGCCGGTGTGGAAGCCGCTGCGTTTCTGCGGGAACTGCCCGGTGAGCCGCAGCGTTTCCGTACCTCGCTGCGGTCAAAATCCAGTGTGGACGTGTCAAAGGTTGCAAGCGTCTGTGGAGGTGGAGGCCACCGCAACGCCGCCGGATGCACCCTGGACGGCCCCTTTGACAAGGCAATCTCCCACATCCTCGTGGAGCTCCAAAAAGAGGTGCACCGCGACGCAAGCAGACAGGCGCTTGTCGCGCAGCCGGACGGAGCCGCGTCCTAGCCGCCGCGAAGTCTGATAGCCTCAGTTTCGGCCATTGTCATTTGAGCAGCTTTCCACAGCCCGACCCGACCGGTGCCGTCGCAACGGAGCCTCTGGCGGAAAAACGCCCCGGCTGGCAGCAATGGCTACGATCCGAGAGTGCCTGTTCGGCGCGAGAGCTGATCGTGTTGTGCGTATTCACCGCCCTGCTGTTGTTTTACGGGCTGGTGCCTGCACATATGGGTCGCGTCGTGATTTCCCGGCCAGACCTGGGCCTGGTAGGCGCGGACGAGCCCCGCTATGCACAGATCGCCGCGGAGATGCTGCGGCAGCATTCCGAAATCTGTCACCAGCTCCACACCACCGTAACACCGCACTCGTTCAAGGCTGCTGATCTTCGCGCATCGTTGCAGTGCGCTGAGGCAGGCACGATCACACCGATCCTCTACGGTCATCCATGGCTGGAGAAACCTGCGCTGTACTACTGGCGCACCATGAGCTTCTACAAGGAGTTCGGCCTTGGGGACTGGGTGGCGCGCCTGCCGTCTGCCACGGGTGCATTTGCGCTGGTCTTTCTGATCTTTTTGCACATGCGGCGCTTCCGGCCCGGCGGCCACCTGGATGCTGCCCTGATTACCGCTTCAGCGACAGCGATCATTGCCTTTGCACGCGGCGCTTCAACCGACATGCAGCTGGCTGCGCCCTTCTGCATCGGCATGCTGGGATGGTACGCGTGGTACGAAACGGGCAAAAAATTCTGGCTGTTCGACCTGTACTTCTTCGGTGGACTTGCTACGCTTGCGAAGGGACCGATAGCTATCGTCCTTTCGCTCAGCATTATTCTGCTGTTCGTCGGCCTACGGCGCGAATGGCAGGTGCTGCGCCGCATGGTGTGGCTGCCAGGAATCGCCCTGTTCCTGCTGATCGTGCTGCCCTGGTTCATCGCGGTCCAGATTCGCAACCCGACGTTCTACAGATTCTTTCTGTTTGAGCAGAACCTGCAGCGCTTCGCCACCAATCGCTACCAGCACCAGCAGAACCCATTCTTTTATCTCATTGTGCTGCTTCTGGCGCTGATGCCCTGGACCGTGCTGGCTCTGCGGGCGCTTTGGGACTCCATCGAGATCGCCATTGCGGAATGGCGCGTGCGTCACAAGCCCTCACGTTACCTGGGCCACTCGCGCGCGGGTGATGCCTTTCCAGAATTTCTCGTGCTGTGGGCGTTGGTTCCGGTTGTGTTCTTTTCCTTTTCCGGCTCCAAGCTGCCCGGCTACATCCTGCCATCGATTCCGCCCATCACCATTCTGACCGGAGATTACCTCTTTCGCATCCGCAAGGCCGGGCTATCCCGCGGCCTGCTGCCCGCACACGGCGCTGCCACTGCCCTGCTGACCTTTGTGCTGGTGCTATGTCCGCAGTACATGGTCTACCAGCGCATGGTGCCACCGGCCAAAACCCTGCTGATCGCCCTGCTGATTGCGATTGCGACCGGCACTGCTGTTGTGGCGGTGACACGCCGCTTCGGCCTGCAATGGGTACGCCCGCTGACGCTGACCCCGGTAATGGCCCTCTTGTTTTTTCTGCTGCATGGCAACGGATGGCTGTTGGACGCTAATTACTCCGCGCGCCCGCTGGCGAAGCAAATCGCCGCTGAAGCGCCTGAGGTCAAGCTGCTGGTCACCCACCACATACGCCGCGATACCGATTACGGCCTGAGCTTCTATCGCCGACAGCCCCTGCGCCACTACCTGCAGGAGACGTCCGCAACGGAGAAGCAATCGGTCATTACCGGTATTCCCAATGAGGAACACCTGCTCGTCATCCGCACGGACGACCACACTACCCTGCCCGCTCTGCTGCCGAACCGGATCCATACACGGCTGCTGGTGGATGACTGGCAAGGGCTTGCCGTCTACCGTATTGCAGCTCTTCACTAAGCAGCAGCTCCAGGTGAGAACCAGAAAGGTTCCTTTCCACCTTTCCTGCTCGATTACTTCGTGGAAGCCGGTACGCTGTGAGTGATCTTCCACAAGCAGGACTGCTTGCTCGACCGCTATGACATTCGCGATCTTCGGCTGTTTACCGGTGCCGACCTTCGCCCGTTGCTGACGGGGGAGGCGGTGCTCTGGCAGCAACGCCTGCGATGGGACTACACGCAGTCCGTTGAACTGTTGCTGAAGTATCTCGATTCGCGCATTCTGCCGGGCTTTGTTGCAATCGACCGCTCCACCGGCCGTGTGGGTGGTTACTGCTTCTCTGTCTATGAAACGCAGAAGGCTGTGGTTGGTGATGTCTTTGCCTCCGGCGAAGACGCTGCGGCGCTGGAAGTGACCCTGCTGAACCACCTGCTGCCCATGCTGCAGCACACGCCCGGCGTCGAGCGCATTGAGTCGCAGTTGCTGCTGGAGAGCGAAGGGCTGCAATTGCCCTTCCTGGAACACGGCTTTGCGGCCCACCGCAGGCTTTTTCTCGAAGCCAGCCTGCCTGACCCGCGCGAACTGATTCCGGAAAACAGCCTGGTGCGGCGTGAGGAGGAGAAGCCGCTGCAACTGCCTTCAAACCTTAAACTGACGCGCTGGGTGGCACCCCACTACCAGCCCGCCGGTGACCTGATCCATCGCTGCTACGAAGGACACGGCGATTCGCACATCAACGATCAGTACCGTTCCGTGCAGGGATCGCTGCGCTTTCTACATAACATTGTGCGTTTTCCAGGCTGCGGCGTTTTTGACGCGGAGCACTCGTTCGTGGTGCGTGACGAGCGCTCCGGCCAGCTTGAGGCACTGGTGCTGGTGTCACGTGTGGAACCTGAGGTGTCGCACGTCACACAGCTTTGCGTCGCACCCCGGCGGCGCGGCTATGGACTGGGCAGGATGCTGCTGCGGCACGCCGCAACGCAACTGGCCGCGAAGGGCATGCGAGCCATTACGCTTACGGTCACAGAAGCGAACACGCCCGCGCTGAAGCTGTACCGCAGCCTGGGATTTCATGACCGGTTAGGATTTTGTGCGAATGTTTGGACCAAAAACCGCGGCTAGAACACCCTCCGCCGTTATCGCTGAGCACAGCGAAGGATCCTGACGGATTGGACTCCGCTTAAGACGCTTCTGGCCCATTCAACTGTGCGTCCTAGGGTGTACCGACACATTGCTTTCGGCAAGGGCATAGCTTTGGCTGTGCCAGAAAGACGATTTATCTTCTTGGTTTTCTGTCCCGAAGCGCAGTTATACCGGTACAGCTAAAGCTGTGCCCTTCCGATATCCTGCATTCTTTATGACTTCTATCCGATGTGCATTTGAGAGTATGTCGATACGTCCTAATGCTTCAACGCCCACATGCCCCAGCTGATCGCAAATGTCGCAGCCACGAACAGAGCGAAGCAGTAAGCACCGAAACGGATCATCATCTTCGGCTCAGCGCGTTGCGTGATGCCGAAGACCACCGAAGCGAACAGCGCGTACAGCAGGATCGCGGAAAAGTGTGACATCTACAAGCCCGCCTTTCGGCCGTTTGCAAGCGACTGCGCGTCGACCGCGGCCATGACATTCAGCAGCCCGGCAACCACGGCAAACTTGCTGCCGTAATCGGACAGCGTATCTGAAAGCACAGAGGCTCCGACGCCGCCTGCATGTGCAATCACATACAGCACTGGCGAACCCATCTGGCCCACAAAACCCAGCAGGTCAAGCATGTCGCCGTTATTCGGAGCGTACAGCTTGCCGTGCAGCGTCATGCCAATGACAAACATCGACACAATGGAGACAAACAGCAGCGCCGCGCGGATTGGTTTTTTCAGCAGCAAATGCCCCAGACCGGGAACCAGCCACCCCGCAACCAGCACCAGCGCGGGAGAAAGTGTGCTGCGCCGAACCGGTACTACCGTTGTTTGTGTCGCTGCCATGCCGTTGTTGATGATAGCAGCCACTAAATCCTCACCAGTTCCCACTGTCGCTTTCCGGTCACCGTTGCGCTTACCAACCCCGTGATCATGTCGATCTCGCTGCGCACACCAAAGCATTCCGGGCCGGGCGGCAGGTAAATGCCCGGCTCCACTGAGAAGCACGTCATGGGCAGAATGCGTCGCTCGTCGTGTGTCTCAAAGTTGTCTAGGTGCGCGCCTGCGCCGTGCAGCTCCGTGCCGATGTTGTGGCCGGTGCGATGTGTGAACCACTCACCGAAGCCGGCACCGGCGATGACCTTGCGTGCGGCAGCGTCGGGTTCCCAGCCCGCAATCGGGTTGTCGCCGTGAAATCGGTACTGTACGAGTGAGATCGCCGCATCGCGTGCATCCGCAACCGCTCTAAAAACGCGCCCTTCCAACTCCGTTGGACTCCGGTCGACCACGCCGGTCCATGTGATGTCATACCAGACAGCCTCTGGATCGTCTTTGAGCTTGCCCCAGATGTCGATCAGGATGAAGCTGCCTCGCTCGATTTTTGACGACCTGTCCGCGACCGGCTCGTAATGCGAATCGGCTGCATTGGGGCCGACGCTTACGTTCGGCCCGTGCTCCCACACAAGGCCTTCCCTTGCCAGTTCGCCCTGCAGCCACTGCACCATGGCGAACTCGTCCGTGCCTGAGCCGCGGGCTCGCGACCCCATCTCGCGCCAGCCGTCTTCCAGAATACGGTCGATCTTCTTCTGCGCAATGTAGTGTGTCTCAATCTGCCGTGCTGTCAAGACGGCTTCAAACTCGCTGACCAGGTCGGCGGACGAGACCAGTTCTTTACCCATCTCACGCAGCAGTTCTGCCGTGCCTGCGTCGATCATCGACACGTACATGACCGCGTTACGAGGCGAGTACTGCATGGCCAGCCGCGTCGCGCCGCGGAGCATGACTTCCAGTGCCGACTCCATCTCCTGCCAGGTGCTGTACAGCATTCGCTCGCCAGGCAGCGTGTCCAGCTTGCCGGCCTCGATGCGATGGTTCAGCTTCTGCGGCTCACCAACTGCAGGAATGAAGTAGAACCAGCGCCGTGTGACGTGCATACCCTGGTCAAGCCCGAGGATGCGGTACGCCAGAGGGTCGCGCACATGGTGGTCGTAAAACAGCCAGCCATCGAGCTTTGCCTCTCGTAACGCCTGCTGCATCCGAACCAAATCCATCGCTACCACCTCGCAATAAGCCTGAACACAGCAGGGCCCTCGCGATTAGGAGGGCTCTGCTGCGCAACCTTTGTTATTAGCGCGTTGCTGTGACGGGCTGGTACTGCGCCTTGCCAGGCATGTCCGTACGAAAGCTCGCCTTGGTCGTAGTGGTAATCGGCACCCAGACGTCCGTCGTCTCCCACTTGATGTGCATCTGCGTGCTTTTGCCGGTCGTCTTCTCGAAGCCGATCGACATAACTTCCTGCGGCGCAGAAAGTACAGTCTTGGTCATGGGCACTTTGCCCAAATCTTCCGACTCCTTGCGCTCGGTCCCCCACTGGCCGGTGGCTTTGCAGATCACAAGCTGCCATGTGCCGGCCGACGGCAGCGTTACCAGCGTGTATTTGCCCGCAGGCACGTGCAGGTTACCGACCATTACATCGCCTGTCGCCTCAAACGCAGTCGCCTCGTTGGCACCGGTACGCCACCAGGTGTCGTAAGGCATCAGTTCACCACCCAGTGCCTTGCGGCCCTTCAGGCTGGGCGCGCCGTAATCTACGCTGATCTGCGCCTTACCCACGGTGACATCGGCCTTACGGCCAGGGCTGGGCAGGTCGGCTCCGCGGCCAGGTTGCGCCTGCATCTGCATAGCTGCAATACACGGCATGGACAACGCGACGGCCAGCATTAATCTTTTCATTCGGGAACTCCCTTGTTGTTTCTGGTGACGACTTTATGACGCCACGGACGATCAATGTGTAAGCGCATCCTTCTGGAATTTACGAATCAGCTCGATCACCGTACCGGGCCAGGGCCTGTCGGTCTGGCCGTCAAACGTCTCCACCCAGATGAGCGAGCGTTTCCCGGTTCCGCGTAATGGATCGTAGACACTCAGCGTTGCCAACGCCACATCTGCCGGACTCAGCTCCACCCTGCCACTGCGGTCTACGGGAGACAGATCAAAGATCAGATCCGGTTGCTGCCCCTGTGCTGTGACTGATTTGCCAAGGCTTTGCGCCAATTCTCGCGTGCGTTTGGCAGCAAACAGGTCCAGCCGGTCAGTGTCGACGCGGACCGTGTGCGCTGCAGCCAACCGTTGCTGAAAGCCCTCGCGGTCGCACCGGTAGTGATCCTGAAATTCCAGCACGCAACCGGATGGGTGCTGCTGCGCAGCCGCGCCAGCGCATACACCCAGGCACAACACCAACATTGCTGATCCAGTCACAATGATTTGAGAGAAAGCACTCATGCAGCACCCCACACCTGCTTGGACGCAAAAACAGCTGAGCCCTCGCCACACTGGCGAGGGCTCAACCACAGCAAGTAGTTACTTCTTCTTGCCGGAAACTTCGGACGACGCTTCCTTCTCGTCGTCTTCGCTTTCCTGCTCGCTCTTTTTTTCCTTGCTGGACTTCGGCTTTTTCTCGCTTTCGTTTTCGGTGGCGTCTTTCTCGCTGGCGGCCTGCTTCAACAGCGGTTTGGCGACGGCCTGAAGAGCCTTGGCGGAAGCCAACTCCTCCTGCAGGTTCTCGTTCAGCAGGCTGGCAACGTCGCTCTGCTTGAGAGCTTTAGCGAGAGAAATCGCGACCGTGTAACCGGCAACTTCGTAATGCTCCACGCGCAGGGATGCGCCAATGATGCAAAGGTCCTTGTTTGCGCCTTCCTCATCCTTTTCGAGAGCTTCCGTTCCCTCTTCGACAACGCCTTCCATGCCGCTGCAGTGCTGGCCTGTGGGCTTCTTGCCGAGGTGACCGAACGCCTCACGCAGGCGCAGGACCTGGTTCTTGGTCTCTTCCAGGTGGTTTTTGATCTGCGATTTCAGGCTTGCATCGTTCGAGCCTTTCGCCAGTTTCGGCAGAGCTTTTACCAACTGGTTTTCTGCGCTGTACAGGTCGCGCATTTCATCGAGCAGTACGTCCATCAAAGCCATAATTTCTCCGTGAGTCCGCGCATCGGTACGCGCACGAGTCAGTCCATAGGAGCGGAAAGTGCGCGCAGCAGTTGCCGCACGTTATGCCGCTTGGAGTGATTAGCTGCGAACAGTTGTTTGTTTCATCGTCGGCGTCATACGTGCGTACAGCTCCTGCAACACCTTCACACCGGCTTCTGCGGCGGCACGATCCGGCTGTTCATTCGTGTCGTTCCAGCCCTCTTCTTCACCGCGGTCGCCTGCAGGCTGAATGACAATGCCATCGCGCCTGGCCAACACATTCAGGCCACGGTAATTAATGCCGTAGGTTGCGCCTTCCTGCGGAATCAACCAGGCAATCTGTCCGCGAACAGGCACGATGCTTTCGTCAGACCACAGCGCGCGCGAGCCGTAGCCGGTACAGCAGACGATGAGTGCTTGTGGCAGCGCGGAAAAGTCACCGGGCGTGTTGAACTCCTGCGTTTCGATGCGTCCGCCTGCGATCTGAAACTCCTGCAGCAACTGCTTCGAATAGCCCGCGACGTTGAAGCTGAGCGACGTGGAGCGACGCACAAACTTTGTCGGGAATGGGGTCGATCCGGCAGGCATCATCTGTGGGCGCGGCGTCAGGTCTGCGATGCGGCTGTTCAGGTGGATAAAGTCGTGGCGCATCTCCGGCTCACCGGCGGCATTTACGCGCGGGCTGTTCGGTAGGGGTGGCGGATCGTCCGACAGGTTGTAGCGATCGGTCCACTCGATGGGCGAACCAGCCGCGCCCAGGTAGCTCTGGTACATGCTGAAGCTGGTGCGCGCCATTGCTTCCCAGTCTGCGCCGAAGCCTGGCCCAACTACATTCGCCAGCGCAACACGCGAGTCCGGCGTCCACGACCCGGTGGCACGCGCCGAACGCACGTAAGGTCCGCGCTCCTTTGCGTAGATGGTTACGTTGTAGCCCATGCGCTGCGCCGTCAGCGCGGCGGTAAGACCCAACGCGCCCGCGCCGATGATGGCGATGTCTCGCTGGCCCGGCAGCGCCTCCATCGCCCTGCGCACGGCGAAGTCCGCCGAACCCCACGAAAGCGACCAGCCGCTGCCACCGTGGCCGTAATTCATCACGACCGTCTTGCTGCCCACCTTCTCCACATCGAGCCGCGGGCCCGCCGCACGGAAGGGACGCAGACACACGGTAATGCGGAAAATGCGGTCCAGGTCGGCGCGGATGGGAACGATGGTGCCCGGCATGTCATAGAAAGGCAGCGCAGGCGCAGCACCATTTGCCCCAACAGGGACAGCGACATGCCGGGTGCATCCGTTCAAAAGTCCTAACCCGGCGACAGCGCCGGTACCCTGCAGAAATGAGCGACGATGCATGGAACACCTCAGGAGGCGAAGAAGCGAGTTGCTTCACAGCTAAGTTGTTGGGCTACCCCTTCGTTATACCCGGCATCCTGCCGCGCGTGAATAGCCATTCGCACCCCATTCACGCGACAATGGAGGAGATATGGCATTGAACGTCGGCATCGTAGGCCTGCCCAACGTGGGCAAAAGCACCATCTTCAGCGCGCTGACCTCGGTTGAGGCAGTGGCAGCAAACTACCCCTTCTGCACCATCGATCCGAACGTCGGCATCGTCACGATGCCGGACGAGCGGCTCGACAGGATCGTCGAGTTCGTCAAGCCGAAGAGCATCGTGCCCACGGTCATCGAGTTCGTCGATATCGCCGGCCTGGTTGCGGGTGCCAGCAAGGGCGAAGGCCTGGGTAACCAGTTCCTCGCCAACATCCGGCAGACGGACGCAACGCTGCACATTGTGCGCTGCTTCGAAGACCCCGAAGTCATTCACGTCGCGGGCAAGGTCGATCCCCTGTCCGACATCGACGTGATCAACACCGAACTGCTGCTGGCCGACATGGACACCGTCGAGAAGCGCTTCGAAAAGGTGCAGAAGCTGGCGCGCACTTCGCAGGACGGCAAGGTCAAGGCCGAGTTCAGCGCGCTGAGCAAGCTGCGCGAAGCCATGAACGCCGGCAAGCCTGCGCGCTCCGTTGAACTGACCGACGAAGAACGTCCGCTGACCCGCGACCTGTTCCTCATTACCATGAAGCCGACCCTCTACGTCGCCAACGTGGACGAAGCCGCACTGAAGGGTGGCAACACGCACACCGCCGCCGTCGAAAAGCGCGCCCGGGAAGAGAACAGCGAAGTCGTCATGATCTGCGGCGCACTGGAAGCAGAAATCGCCCAGTTGGAGCCAGCCGAACGCGACGAGTTTCTGAAGGACATGGGCGTCAGCGAGCCGGGCCTGAACCGCCTGATTCACGCGGCCTATCGCCTGCTGGGCCTCATCACCTATTTCACCGCGGGTGTGCAGGAAGTGCGCGCGTGGACGATCCGACGCGGCACCAAGGCACCCGGGGCGGCAGGCGTCATCCACTCCGACTTTGAGCGCGGCTTCATCAAGGCTGACGCGTACCACTCGTCGGACCTGTTCACGCTGGGCAGCGAACAGGCCGTGAAGGAAAAGGGCCTGCTGCGCTCCGAAGGCAAAGAATATGTGGTGAAGGATGGCGACATCCTCTTCTTCAAGTTCAATGTGTAGCGGCGCGAGCGACGCAACGGCGACGATCTCGGCTGTTTGCCTCAGTCCGCAGCATGGTTTCAGCAAGCAGCCGCAGACCTCCATCCACCTGCTTGCAGGCTTAGGAGTGGAAGGCGACGCGCACTGCGGCAGCACCGTGCAGCACCTGTACCTCAAGCGCAAGAGGCCGACCGCACCCAACCTCATGCAGGTACACCTGCTGCCGGAAGAGTTGTTCGCCGACCTTGCCTCCATTGGCCGCACACTGAAGCCCGGCGAACTGGGTGAGAACATCACCACGAGCGGCATTGACCTGCTGCTATTACCGACCGGCACACGCCTGCACCTTGGACCGGAAGCGGTCATCGAACTAACCGGACTGCGCACACCGTGCAAGCAGATCGACGGCTTTCAACCGGGCCTAATGAAGCAGCTGGTGTTGAAGGGCAAGGATCAGCCAGTGCCCGCGCGTGCCGGTGTCATGTCTATTGTGCTGCAGGGCGGCGAGGTTCGCGCAGGCAATGCCATTGTGGTTGAACATCCTGCAGAGCCTTGGCAGCCACTGCGATTCATCTGACCCTCGGAAGCATTAGGCTGGTTAGGGAGCTTAGAGACAATGAACACACCAGAGTGGCAGGACGCGGCGTGGTACCAGGCAGACTTACCCGGCGATCTGCTGACGCCCGCACTTGCCATCTATCCTGAAGCCATCCGCCAGAACGTGCGTGCCACACTCAAGCTGGTCAGCGGCGATGCAAGTCGCTGGCGTCCACACCTTAAGACGGTCAAGGCTGCTTTTGCTGTCCGCATCATGGTGGAGGAAGGCGTTACTCAGGCGAAGTGCGCCACGCCGCTTGAACTTGAAACCGCATGCGCATGCGGCCTGCGCGACGTGGTCGTGGCCATGTCGCTGGTGGGTCCTGCGGTGTCTCGCGTGCTGTCGATTGCCAAAGCAAATCCTGCGGTAAAGATTTCTGCGCTGGTCGAATCGCAGGAGCACGTTGCACAGTGGGCAGGCAGCGGCTTCCCGCTCTTCATCGACATCAACCCTGGCATGGATCGCACCGGTGTGAACCAGGACAACGCCGCAGCTGTAGTGGGCCTGGCGTGGGGCATCGTGGCCGCTGGCTGCACCTTTGCAGGTCTGCACTACTACGACGGCCACATCTCTGACGAGAACATGGATGTGCGCTGTACGCGCGCGCACGAGGGCTACCACAAGCTGATGGGCCTGATCGCCGCCCTGCAGGCACAAGGCATCGCTGTGCCGGAAGTAATCACGTCCGGCACCATGACCTTTCCCTGCGCGCTCGCCTTCGCGCCGTTTCAGGGCAGTGGCATCCGGCATACTATCTCGCCAGGCACGGTGGTTTACAGCGATCTTCCCACGTTGTCGAAGCTGCCGGAGAGCTACGGCTACCGGCCCGCAGCCGTGGTGCTCAGCCGCATCATGAGCCGCCCCATACCCGGTGTCGTCACGCTGGACGCGGGTCACAAGGCGCTCTCCGTCGACTCCGGCGTGCCCAGCGGCCTCATCCTGGAACTGCGAGAAGCCACGCCGCTGAAGCCCAGCGAAGAACACCTGCCAGTGGAACTAACCGGCGGCGACTCAGTATCCCTTGGCACGCTGCTGCACCTGGTGCCGAAGCATGTCTGCACCACCGTAAACAACTTCACTCATACGCTCGTCGTTGAGGATGGCAAGGTCACAGGCGTTGAAAGTGTCACGGCACGTGGACGGCACTCGCCGCTGGAAGACGCTTCGGTTTAGAGCAATGACAAGCCCAGGCAGAAGAGCAGGCCAGCCACGGAGATCATCGACTCCGTGACCGACCAGCTCTTGAAAGTCTGCGGAACGGACAGGTGAAAATACTCTTTCACCAGCCAGAATCCGCCGTCGTTCACATGCGAAAAGATGACCGATCCCGCACCGGTCGCAATGGCCAGCAACGCGGGATTGGCATGCGGCGTCGCCAGTGCGATCGGAGCAACAATGCCTGCCGCAGTCGTCATGGCCACGGTCGCGGAGCCGGTCGCAAGCCGCAGCAGCGCCGCCAAGGCCCACGCAAACAGCAGCACGTTCACGTGCATATTGGCAGCCATTGCGACCAGTACCTTTGCTACGCCACCGTCAATCAGCACGCGCCCAAAGCCGCCACCTGCGCCCACCAGCAGCGTGATGGCGGCTGTCGGTGCAAGGCAGTTGGTGCTCCACTGCGAGATGGTCTCGCGAGAAACACCGCGCTGCATACCCAGCGTGTAGAAGCTGATCAAAACACCAATGAGCAGCGCAATGTCATCATTGCCCACGAACAGCAGCACGCTCGCGATCGCTCCCAGCAGGCCCGTCGCACCGGCAAGCC
>CAXTFT010000008.1:0-14264 GCA_964243585.1 uncultured Terriglobus sp. | reverse complement strand
CGCGTCTGCGTCAGGCTGCCCAGCATCATCAGGAACACCGGCAGCAGGATGGTGCTGATGGCCACAGCAAAGGTCGGCAGCCTGCGGTTTGGGTCGTGGTGGCTCAGTTCCTCGGCCAATGGATTGCTGCCCGACAATGCGAGTCGCGGCATAATCCAGCGCGTGTACAGCGGCCCCGCCAGTACCGCACAGGGGATGCCGACCAGCAGCGCGTACAGCAGCGTGCGGCCCACGTCACCGTGATAGATGTTGATGGCCAGCATGGCCGCCGGGTGCGGCGGCACCAGTGCGTGATCGACCGACAGCGCCGCCAGCATGGGCAGGCCCACCTCCAGCGGGTGCCGCTTCGTCTCGCGCGCAGCGGTGTACGCAATGGGGATCAGCAGGACGAATCCCACCTCAAAAAACGCGGGCAGACCGACGATGAGGCCGATCAGCATCATGGACCACTGGATGTTGGCCGGTCCAAAGCGCGCGATCACGGTGTGCGCAATGCGTTCTGCCGCACCCGACTCCGCCATCATCTTGCCCAGCATGGTGCCCAGCCCGACCACCACGGCAATATGCCCCAGCGTGTTGCCCACGCCCGTCTCAAACGACTTGACCACGGCCCCCGCGGGCAGTCCGCTCAGCAGGCCAAGCGCCAGCGATACCAGCATGAGTGTGACAAACGGGTTCAGCTTGGCCGTGGTAATCAGCAGGACCAGCGCGATGACCGAGCCAAGCGCCAGCAGCAGAAGCGTAACACTGTGAAGGTCCAAGGGCGCTGCTCCTGAATGTAAGAAGTGGAGCTACCAGCATGACGCAAGCGGGTGTGTTTCGAAAAGGCGATGCTTCCGGTTCTTGGCAACCACTCTGTCATCCCGCAGCGAAGTGAAGGGGATCTGCATGTGTGCCGGTACTGCCGAGCCTGCCATGTGGGACTGAAAGCAGATCCCTTTGTGACGAACGTAAAAAGCTAAAAACAAGAGACGTAAAGATTAGAAGTGCGATGCCCCTGCGGTAAAAACAGCCTGCGCGCCGCGCGGCAAAAAGCGCCCGGCACGCTGCCCGGTGGCACCTTCGGCGTCATACGAGCGGACGCCATTGACCCACACACCATGGATGCCCTGCGAAGGCCTGACCGATTCCGTGAACGTCGCGCAGTCACGAATGGTTTGCGGATCGAACAGCACCATATCTGCCGCGTACCCCTCACGGATGAGTCCCCGGCCGTCGAGTTGAAAGCGTCGCGCGGGCAAACCGGTCATCTTGTGCACGGCCTCTTCCAGTGAAAACAAACCTTCGTCTCGGCAGTAGCGACCAAGCACACGCGGGAACGTGCCCCAGAGGCGCGGGTGCGGCAGGGGATCGCACGGCAGGCCATCCGAGCCAATCATGGTGGCCGGATGCGCGAGAACGCGGCGCATGTCTGCCTCGGAAATGCTGTGGTAAATCGCGCCTGCGGGCTGCAGGCGTCTGCCCGCTTCTACCTGATCGACGCCCCAGGCTTCGGCGATCTCCGCGACGGTCTTGCCCGCCATCTCAGGGTGCGGCCTGCACCACGTAATCATGACCTTGACGCGCGGGTCGATCTGACGCAGGTCCAGCGTGCTGGATCCGGCGGCATAGGGGTAGCAGTCACAGCCCACAGCCTGCTGCTCACGAGCGTCGTCCAGAGCGGCAAGCACTTCTTCACTGCGGCCCCAGTTGGCCACGCCCGCGCATTTCAAGTGCGAGACGATCACCGGCACGCCCCATGCACGGCCAATGGCAAAGGACTCGTCCATGGCATCGCGAATGGCTTCGGTCTCACTACGCATGTGTGTGGTGTAGATGCCACCCGCACCGGCCAGCGGCTCGGCCAGTGCGATCACCTCGTCGGTTGTCGCAGAGATGGCCGAAAGATAGGCGAGACCGGTACTCAGGCCAAGCGCGCCACTATCCAGCGCCTCCTGCAACTGCGCGCGCATGGCTGCAATCTCGGCGGCGCTTGCCGTGCGGTCCAGTCGATCCATGTGGTTGCTGCGAAGCGCAGTGTGCCCAACCAGCGCGGCTACGTTCACCGCAGGCATTGCCTTGTTTACCGCTGCGACATACTCCGCAAAGGTGGCGTAGCGAAACTCGTCCGCGACGCCCAGCAGGTTCATCGGATCAACCAGGCTGCCACGCACCGTCACCGGAGCAGCACTGATGCCGCAGTTCCCCGTGATCACCGTCGTGACGCCCTGCGACAGCTTGGGCAGCATGCCGGGCGTCTTCAGCACCGCCAGGTCGTCATGCGTGTGCACGTCGATAAAGCCCGGCGCAAGCACCAGGCCTTCGCCGTCAATCTCTGCCTTCGCACTTTCCGCAACTTGTCCAACAGAAGCGATACGGCTATCAAGGACAGCCACGTCGCCGACGGACGCAGGGCCACCGCTGCCATCGACAACCGTGACGTTTCGAAACACTACATCAAAAGTCGCCAACGTCAGGCCTTCGGTGCCTTGTACGCGACGCAATCCACTTCCACCTTGCAATCGACCACCATGCGCGATTCCACACAGGCGCGTGCCGGCGCATGCTCACCGAAGTACTGCCGAAATACTCCATTGAACGCGGCAAAGTCGCGTGCATCGTCAATCCAAACGCCGCAGCGCACCACGTGCTCCACGCCGTAGCCCGCCTCGGTCAGAATGGCGATGACGTTCTTGATGGCCTGGTGGGACTGCGTGATGATGTTGCCTTCGACTACCTCGCCATTCACCATAGGCACCTGGCCGGAGACGTACAACCAGCCATCCGCCTCTACTGCCCTTGAAAATGGCAGATGCTGGCCGCCCTGTCCCTTGCCACCCTCGAATCCATACCGCTTGATCTCTGCCATGCCTTGCTGCTCTCCTTGCTGCGTTGCTCTAAGCAGACTATCGGATTCGCCGATAGAGCCGGTAAAGCCAGCCCCAGCGCAAGTCATTGCAATGCGGTTAGCCATTGCAAAGCTCCGTCATGCTGAGCGCAGCGGCTCTGCTTCTCGTCATCCTGAGCGGAGCTGAAAGACATGCTGTTGCATGGAGCAGCGACGCAACCCGAAAGGAAGCAGGTCCTTCGACTACGCACTACGCACTACGCATTACGCATTACGCACAGGATGACTAGATCTGAGTCAGAATGTTGCAAAGAGAGATGCAAATCCTTCGATATGAAACCTTTTGGGGAACCCCACATCCAACACCCATGAAAATCGGCATCGACAGTTTCGCAGCGCTGGTTCCCGACCCCGCAACCGGTGCGGTCATCCCCGCGGTCGAGCGCATGGCGCGCCTGCTGGAAGAAATCGAACTGGCGGACCAGGTCGGCCTGGACGTGTATGGGCTGGGCGAACACCACCGCGAGGAGTACCTTGATTCCGCTCCGGCTGTCATCCTGGCAGCCGCTGCCGCAAGAACGAAGAACATCCGGCTCTCCAGCGCCGTAACTGTCCTCAGCGCCGCAGACCCTGTACGCGTCTTCCAGGAATTCAGCACGCTGGACCTCATCAGCGGAGGACGCGCCGAGATGGTTGTGGGGCGTGGTTCCTTTGTCGAATCGTTTCCACTCTTCGGCCTCAAGCTGGAGGACTACGACGACCTTTTCGCGGAGAAGCTAGACCTGCTGCTCAAGCTGCGCGAGAGCAACCACGTGAACTGGAGCGGCAAACACCGCGCCGCACTCACCGGCCAGGGCGTGTACCCACGACCTGTGCAGGCGAAAATTCCTATCTGGCTCGGCGTTGGCGGAACACCCGCATCCTTCGCCCGCGCCGGCATGCTCGGCCTGCCGCTGATGGTGGCTATCATCGGCGGTGAGCCGCACCGCTTCCGCCCTTTGGTCGAGCTTTATCGCAAAGCCGGCGAGCGCGCCGGGCACAAGCCCGAAGACCTCCAGGTCGGCATTCATGCACTTGGGTACGCAGCAGATACGGACCAGGAGGCAGCAGACGACTTCTTCCCCGGCTATGCCGCAGCCTTCACCAAGATCGGCAAGGAACGTGGCTGGCCGCCGGTGACGCGCGCCCACTTCAACGCGCTTCTTGGACCAACAGGTGCGCTCATGGTCGGTTCGCCCGAGACGGTCGCCAGCAAGGTGCAGGCCATGAGCCGGGCGCTTGGCGGCATCGACCAGATCGGCTTCCAGATGTCCGTAGCGGCGTTGCGTCACGACCGCCTGCTGCACTCGACCAAGTTGCTGGGCGAGCGCACCGCACCCATTCTGCGCGGCTGATCGTCTTCCTGAGCAAAGCGTAGCATCCTTGCACACCTTGCTGTTGCGACAACCCTGATAGCTTTCTCACCGGAAAGTCACAAGCCATGTTGAGGCGCAAAATCTGCTGGATTCTTCGCCTGCGGCTCAGGATGACAACGTGTAGACCGATCAGCAACGCAGAGCGTGAGCTACCCGTTCACGCTCTGCACGATGCCCTTCGCACGCAATCCTGCCTCAGCCGCACCAAAATAATCCTCCACCGCGCCGCCCTGCGTTTTGATCCAGGCGATGTAACGGCCAATGCCCTCTTCCAGCGTGACCTGCGGTTTGTACCCGATGGTTTCGATGCGCGACGTGTCCGAGATCAACGAGCGGATCTCGCCGGGGCGAAATTCGCCACGTGCCAGCGGCGCAATGTCGATGCCAAGCTGTCCCGCGATCACACCTGCAAGGTCGCGCACGCTGGTGGCGCGTCCACTGCCCACGTTCACAGGCAGCCCGTCCAGCTTGTCCGTCGTTGCGACCAGAAGGTTTGCCCGGGCAATGTCCTCCACAAAGCACAGGTCGCGCGTCTGGCCGCCGTCCTCGTACATGACGGGTGGCTGCCCGTTCAGCAGCCGCGTGCAGAAGATCGCGATGACACCCGTGTAGGGGTTAAACAGTGATTGCCGCGGGCCATAGGTGCACGAATAACGCAGCGCCACGGTTGGGATGCCCGTCTGCTTACCCCACAGCAGCACCAGCCGCTCCTGGTCCACCTTGGTCAGCGCATACACCGTCTCGCCGCCGCCGGGCGTCGCTTCGGGTGTCGGGATGGACTTCGTCGGCAAGCCGCAGATGGGACAGTGCACCGCAAAGTCACCCGCCCTCAACTGCTCTGCGGGACGCAGGAGAGGAACAACGGACCCACACGTTACGCACTCCGCCGCGCCCTCGCTGTACACCGCCTGCGAACTTGCGACGACCACCTTCTTCACGGGCAGCTTGTGGTCGCGGATGATCTCCAGCAGTTGCGCCGTGCCGAAGCTGTTCACCAGCACATACTTCGCCATTTCCGGCATGTAGCCGCCGTACGCCGCCTCGTGGAAAACGACGTCGATGTCTTCCAGTGCCGACCGCATGGTCCCGTAATCCTGCACCTCGCCCTGACGAAACTCCGCCTGCGGGTTGACCCATTCGGGCTTGCCGTTTTTATGCGTCTGCGGCTCCAGGTTGTCCAGGATGCGGACGGTCCAACCCTCCCGGATAAGCAGGTCGACGATGTGGGATCCGATAAGACCGGCTCCGCCGGTGACAAGTGCGCGCTTTGCGTGTTCAGGCATAGAAGACCATGGTATCGAAGCAGGGCCGCTGCTGTTTCTGCAGGTTCATTGCAAGCCAATTAACGCCTGTCATCCTGACTGAGCGAAGCGACCGAAGGACCCGAAGCAGTATGCCAGGCGATGCAGCCCAAAGTTTTCGGGCAGGAACTCCAGACTGAATCGCTGCACGGCGACCTCAGGATGACAGCGGAAGTCGAAAGCACAGCGTTCACCTACGCATCGCACGGACCATCAGGCAAACAGACTGCCCTGCGCGTCGCAGGGTGCCGATACGGAACCCGGCCGCTTCTTCTCGTCGCCCGCATCACGTGTCAGCAGGTTGTCCGTCAGCCGCTCACGCAGACCATGCCGCTGGCAACTGGCCTTCACAAGCGCCTCCAGCCGCAGGCGATACGGGCGCGAGGCAAAGTCCATATCGCGGAACTTCTCTGTGTACAGCACCTGCAGGTGGGGGAAATGTTCACGCACGAACTCGAAGTACGTCGGGCGCGAACACGACTTAAGAAATAACGGCATGGCCGCGAAGAAGCTGGCATCTGCCTCTTTCGCAAGCGCCGCCATGCTGTCGATGGCCTCTGCCGAGTCCGTAATGCCGGGCAGCAGCGGCGAATTCAAAATACCCACGCGCAACCCGGCTTTGCGCAGTCGCCTCACCGTCTGGAACCGCAGATCGGGACGCGGCGCACGCGGCTCCAGTTTGCGCGCCAGTTCCGCGTCCGGCGTGGTGATGGTGACGTGCACCACCAGCGTGCTCCTGCGATGGATCTGCTGCAGCAAATCGATGTCGCGCTCGATCAACGTGGACTTGGTGACCACACCGATTCGCAGGTCGTCGCGCCGCGCCATAACTTCAAGCATGCTCCTCGTCACCTGGGCGCGGCGCTCAATGGGCTGCCACGGATCGGTGGCCGTGCCCAGCGCAATCTCCTCCTGCATACGACCCTGCTTCGCCAGCCTGCACAGGTCTTGCTCCAGGAGCCAGGCCGCGTTCTCTTTCACAAAGATGCGCTTCTCAAACGCGTCGGGATTGCGAAAATCCATTTGCGACGGGTCCTCACCGTCATCCTGAGCAGAGCGCAGCGGAGTCGAAAGCACGCCCTGAGCGGTGCGGGGACCTGCTTCCCTTACAACATCCACGGCAGCATGGAGGAAAGGGGGTTCCTCCACTACGCTTTGCCCCGGCCGGAAATAAGGCCTAGGCGAGGTTTGCAACATGCCTTGCGTTTCATTGCCCCGTTCCAAATTCGCAAGCACTCCGCGTACCGGTTCACCTGCATCACTCATAGCAGGAGCAAGAAACTCATGCGTGTAGCGCGCATAGCAGTAGCGGCAGGCAAACTCACAGCCACGATAGGGATTAATCGACCACGCCATCCACTTCAGCCGTTTTGAGACAGACTTGTTCAGGATGGAGCGCACACCCAGCGAACGGAATTCAACATCATGCCCGGCATCGACATGCTCGCTGGATTCGACCATGCGGCCCAGTCCACTGCGGCGTGGCTCCTGCAGAATAGGGAACAAAGCGTCCGAGCTACTTGCTATTTTCGCCATATCTTCGCCTATCACAAAGATTATGGTGGACGGAGGCATCCGTCAAGCAGAAAGCATAAGAGAAAAGTCAGGACAGGTTTGCCGATGCCCAGATAGATCTGCGTACAGGATTAGTGCCCGTAATCTCAAGATGGCGCCAGGTTTGACACTGCCGGCGGGCGAGATGCGCTGGGCAAACGAGCTTCCAAACAGCAGGGCAGCAAACAGCAGAAGCGACGTACAACGGGACATGCAAACCACTCTAAAGGACAAAAAGCCAGCCGCTGTAAGTGCGACTGGCCTGGGATTGTTAGGCAACTACTTTGACGCTGTCTGGTTGTTTCCACCTGGCGTCACGCGCCAGATCGTTTTCGCACCATCTTCCACGATAATCAGGGCTCCATCCTTTGCGACGGTCACACCCACGGGGCGTCCCCATACTCCGCCCTCTGCGTTGGTAAAGCCGGTGACAAAGTCCTCATACTCGCCGGTTGCTTTACCGTTCTTCATGGGAACATGCACCACCTGGTAGCCGGCTCGTTCTTTACGGTTCCATGATCCGTGCTCTGCGGCGAAGATATCTCCGTTGCTTACACCGGGCATGCCCTTACCGGTGTAAAACGCCATCTCAAGCGAACCGTTATGCGGCTGCATCAGCACATCCGGCGTGATGACCTTGCCCTGCAGTTCAGGATGCTTGCCTGGGTGGCGGGGGTCCTGCTTATTGCCCATGTAATACCAGGGCCACCCATAAAAGCCACCCTCTTTTACGCTGGAGATGTAATCGGGCACCAGGTGGTTCCCCAACAGATCGCGCTCGTTAACGGAGCACCAAAGGTCTCCGTTTGCGGGATTGATCGCCTCACCCACGCAGTTACGAATGCCTGAGGCATACACCTTTACAAAGGTGCCGTCAGGCTTGTACTCGAGTACGTCCGCACGGTGAAACTCGCCGGGGTGGGTGTCCGGATCATCGACGTTGGAACCTGATCCGACCGACACAAACATGCGGGATCCATCCTTTGAGAACACTACGTCGCGAGTAGAGTGGCCGCCACCCGGAGGGTGCAGCTGCGTGACAATAGTCTCCGCCTCACCCGAGGCCTTCAAATCGCCATCCTTGTACGGGAAGCGGACGACGGAGTTCGTGTTTGCCACGTAGACATACCGTGGGTTGACTGCGGGGTAGAACGCAATACCGAACGGCTGTTTCAGACCTGTTGCGAAAACTTCCCGTGTCGCGGCTCTGCCGTCCGCACCAACACCGCGCATGACGATGATGCTGTTTGCACCGGTGTCGGCAAGGAATAAATCTCCGTTCGGCGCGGTACGGATCAGGCGCGGCACTTCAAAACCACTATCTGCATATAGCGAGATGCTGTAACCCGGCTTGACCTGCGGAATGGCTCCGTTGCGAGGCACCAGTTTCGGTCCGTTGGCTACGGTTTCGGAGGGTTGAGGATCCGGCAGATCAGCCAGCGTGACACGGATGCGGTTACCCGGCTTCTGATCGACAGCGTCTTCAAAAGCGGTTGTGCCCGTCTTCACTGCCTGCGCGTGCAGAACAGCGATGGGGGCAGCAACAAGACAGAAAGCAGCGGCGTTACGAAAGATGCGCATGTGGTTATGATGCGGGCCCGCTGCTTTCGGCAGTCACGCAGCAATGGCGGGCCGCTCAACTATTTGCCGGGGGATGGCACCTGCAACAGCGTGGGCGAAAGATTTCCAGTCAGCACCACGGATGATTTGCGCTGCTCCACCGCCAGCGATTGGAAAGCCTGGTGCAACGCCTGATCCTGCGGTGAACCCGTGCCTGGAAGGAAGCCACGTACCAGGTTCACGATGGTGGCCAGGTTTGTGGCTGTCTGGGCCGCGTCCGCCTCGGAAGGGGCCAGTTCCTCGACCCTCATGTGCAGGCTGCCGCGAAACGTCATTGAAGCGATGAAGTCCGTGTCCTCTGAAAGAGGCAGGGTGATCCCGAAAACCTGAATGTTGCCGCGTTCACTGAACGGCAGGCCCACATGCCCGATACCCCACGCCAACGCAAAGTAAGGCACCTGCGGATAGCGCAGCGCCAACAACGATGAGCCTGAAAAGGGCGACGCACCGGCTGCATAGCGGTCGATGACGGAGTGAATCTGCTCCGCTGTCGGCATGTTGCTGGCCGTCAGCATGTCGTAGCCCAGAGGGCTGATGCGCAGGACGCGGCCTTCGTTCCCGGGAACGATGTAGACCTCATGGCCTGCGTATGTCTCGTGGACTTTGCTGTTCTCGCGCAGGTATTTGCTTAACTTCTCTGCATCAAAGCGGCCTTCCAGAACGCCGGTGTAGGCCACCACACCGTTTGGTCCGCTTGGATCAGGCATGCGGTGCAGTGACAACGCCACGCGGTCCAGGTCCCAGCGGAATCCGGTCGCCGCAACGAAGCTGGCATACTCCGGAGCCGGGTTCATGGGCTGCTGATCGAAATGCGTTGCCGCCCGTGCCGGCTTCAAGTTCAGGTATAGGATCGCGTCCGACTCCGGCAGCAGACGCGCAACTTCCGGCGGTGCATGGAAGCGGAGAAACAGCAGCACGGCCAGGGCAACCAGCAAAACGGCTGCGATGCTCAACGAATAGGCCTTGCGCTTACCCTGAAGATTCACTGCGACGAGAATAGCGGATTCCCCGGCAAGGGCCTTTCTTGGTGACGCATAATGTTACTCCGTGATGGAGAAGGTGTAGATTTTTCCGGCATGGCTGATGCCCGGCGCACCCGTCTGCGAGGGTGCCAGCACGCCGTACTCGCCCTTCACAAGATCCCCGGGAACCGTAAATGCAAACAGGTGTTGAGAGACCTTGTGTACAGGAATGTCCAGCGCATCGCGATCCGTGCCGGTTTCAGAGTGGAAGATGTTGCCGGTCTTGACCCGAAACTCGCGGCGATCACCCTTGGGCCGGAAACGCAGGATGACGTACTCGACGGCGTCGGCGTTTGCAGGTGCAAGGATCAGCATCTCGGTACCGGGCGAGATGTGCAGCGGTGACTTCGGTCCGCTGACGACACCGTTCTCATCTTTCTTGACGATGTTGTTCGTCACCAGGCTTTTGAGCGCACCGCCGTCGCGGTACCGCACCAGTTCCGGCCCGACAGCCTCCCACGCGCCCTGCCGATTTTTGAAGTACACGCCGGGATCGTCCGTGTTGAATGACAGCGGGGCCACCTCAACCGGTGCGGGCGCTGCATGCTGCTGCAGGCCGCTGTTCCGCGCCAGCATGGCTGCGATCACGGCCTGCGATACACCGGCCCCCTTTAACGCGACCAGGTCGTCCGGGCCGGTGCGGTAGTCCCCCGGCTGCGAACGCACAAACTGCAGGATGATGTCGTCGCCCAGGTCGGCGCGGGTCATCTTGATAATGGCCTCGTTATCCAGCAGCCTGGGCTGCACAGGCGCAGCAACAGACGTGTTGCCCTGCACGGCAGCCCCCGAAAGCTGTGGCAACGGCCCCTCTACAGCGCCCTGTGCATGCAGCAAGGTTGCGCTCGGTGTCGACAGAATCAGCAGCAAACCCACTCGACCCAGTGAAAGCATTTACACTCCGAAGATTCTCTATGGCACTGTGCCTGTGGCTATAGACGGGCAGGAATGCCAAACAGGCTACGCACACGCAGCCCACCATGCAAACCGGTTGCACCCGTGCAGTAACACCCGTAGACACGGCAGTGCAAACGAGGGAACCAATGAATCGTCGAAAATTGCTGCAAACCTCAGCCATGGCATTCGCGGGCAATGCGCTATCGAACACCGCGTTCGCAAAGGAGCCCACCCTGAACGACCATGCCGATGTTCCTCGAACCAACTGGTCAAAGAACCTGCATTTTGGCACGGATCGCGTATATGCGCCCGCAAACGCTGGGGAAGTGCGTGAGGTCCTCCTGCAATCAGCCCGGATGAAACAGCTAGGGTCACAACACTGCTTCAACAACATCGCTGACAGCCACGACGCGCAAATGTCACTGCGTGCACTGAAGGGCATTGACATCGATCATGCCGCGCACACGGCGACCGTAGGCGCAGGCGTCCGTTACGGCGAACTGGCACCTGTGTTGGACAAGGCTGGGTTCGCACTGCACAACCTGGCTTCGCTGCCGCATATTTCGGTGGGCGGCACCATTGCGACCGCGACCCACGGGTCAGGTGTCGGCAACAAGAATCTGTCGACCGCGGTGCGGGCTATCGAGATGGTCACAGCGGACGGCAAAACGGTAACGCTGTCGCGGGACAAGGATGGGGAGCAGTTTCGCCTGGCGGTTGTACATCTGGGGGCGCTCGGCGTCCTGACGCGCATCACGCTGGATCTGCTGCCGCGCTTTAATATGTCACAGACGGTGTACCAGAACCTCAGTTTTGATCAGTTAGAGCACCATCTGGACGCGATTATGGGTGCTGGCTACAGCGTCAGTCTGTTCACAAACTGGCAAAATAACACCGCCAGCGAGGTCTGGATTAAGGCTAAAGTCGTGCCTGGAAGCCCTCAAAAGCAGCTTTCAACGCTGTTTTATGGTGCAACTTTGCAGACCGAGAAACTGCACCCCATTGTGGGCAACGACGCGCAAGCCTGCACCGAACAGATGGGCAGCATCGGCCCCTGGTACCTCCGTATGCCGCACTTCAAGATGGAATTTAGACCTTCCAACGGCGAAGAGTTGCAGACGGAGTACTTCGTGGATCGCAAGGACGGCTATCGCGCCATACGCGCCGTGGAGAAACTGCGCGACGAGATTACGCCCCACCTGTTCATCACGGAACTTCGGACGATTGCCGCGGACGATCTGCCCATGAGCATGGCCTACCACCGCGATTCGCTGGCTATCCACTTCACGTGGAAGCCGGAGGAAGTCGTTGTCCGCAAACTGCTACCGAAAATCGAAGCCGCGCTGATGCCTTTCGGAGCGCGTCCGCACTGGGGCAAAATCTTTGAGATGCCGGGCAGCTACCTGCAGCAGCAGTACCCCGCAATGGCCCCGTTCCGCGATCTTGCGAAAAAGTTTGATCCGTCCGGCAAGTTTCGAAATGACTATCTCAATCGGAACGTCTTCACGACATAGCGCAAGATTATGAGCCAGTGACTTTGTTGCGCTGGTCTTGTCCTGCAGGGTTTTCAGCAGGCTGGTTTTGAAGGGCACGGCAACAGCCGTGCCCTTCAACAAGCGCGCCATGCTTTTGCAGAGGGCGCTTTCCGCATGCGCTTTACCGGGTAGTCGGCGCTGCGGATGGTGGAACCGGCGGGCCGGCCAGTGCGCCTGCCGGCAACGCGCCACCTTCGGCAAGGGTCTTGGCATTGTTCAGCATCTTGGTAAATCGGGCGGTGCGATTTGTGCTGTCCTTCTCGCGTGCCGCGTCGTCCGCCAGCAACGAGTTATCAAAGACCAGTGTGTACTTGAGGCGGGTTGTGGTGGGCGTAAGAGCTTCTGCTTCCAGCGTGCCGTGGTACAGGTTGTATTTCACACCCTCACGCACGGGTTGCGTATAGGTGTAGCTGTACTTCGACTTGCCAACCATGATCTCGTTGCCGATGGAGCGTACCGTACCGATGCTGCTGCCGTCGCCGGACAAGATGGTGCAGCCCGCAATGCCCCACTCGCCAATGTCGCAGTATTTGCCGATGCGAGCCCAGACCTTATCCACTGGCGCATTGACCTCAATGCTCATGGGCACCGAGACGTAGTGCGGCGTGGGAACCTGCAGCGGCGCCGGCGCGGGTCGGGCGGGTGCGCTACCAGTTGTTGACTGCGTTGCCGCGGAAGGCGCCTGCGCTGCCGCAAGCGAAGCGATGGTAAGCATGCCCGCAAGGACGAAGGGACGAGTGATCATAAATTTCCTGACAAAGCCTGGAGTAAAAGAAGGCCGCAGCGAGTTTACCCTTACGCACGCTGAAACGTCGCACCGGCTTGCCGCGACACGACCGCCGTGTCCCAGGCGCAGAAAAGCCCGGCATCTCACCGGGCTCTTCCAAGAAGAACGGCCGTCTAACGCTTGGCCGCCGCACCCGTGTGCTTGGGTACGCGAGTCACGGAGCCATCCGGCATAACGATGTACTTGTCGCCGGTTACTTCTTCCAGGTAGGCGTTGGTGGTGCCCACACGGGTTACCTCACGCGCGTCGGTCTGTCCGGGAGCAGTCAGCACAAAATGTTTACCGTCGCCCTCATCCTGCACGGGAGACTTGGAAGGGGGCGGTGGTGCAGGTGCAGCCGCTGCGACCACGGCTGCAGCCGCTGCGGGTGGTGCCCCGGCGAACGCCGCGCCAGTAAAGGGCTCGATCTTGCCTGTCTGGCGGAAGTGGATGTATTCCGGTCCCTTGATGCCGGCAACGCACTGCGAGTACGCGTCAAGACCCACCTGCTGGCTGCTGCCTGTGGTGCTGGCAACGGCTTCGCTGTTGCGTTCCGTGCGCTGGGTGGCACCGGTCGCGGCGGCTGTGTTGGCACCGTTGTTGTTGCCCCGGTTCCACCACCCGCCGTAGGTATTCCGGGAAATTGCACTGGTGGCAATACCGGTAATACCTGTGACGGCACCCTGCTTCATCTTATCGTTGTCCTGGCCGTGTTCGCGCTTGTGCAGGGTGTCCTGCTCGGTGGCCAATTGCTGGTTGGTCTGGTCGCGGCAGCCGGCCATCTGTTGCGCGCTGATGGGCATCATTTCCATGGTGATACCGTCAGCTGGCGCAGCCTGGGGTGCTTGCGCGAACACGGCTGATGAGAGCAGCAGAAAAGCAGAGATGGCGGGGGCAGACTGTCGAATCATTGCGAAAACTCCATGACTTGCAGGACTTTTGAGTGCTTGCGTTCAGGTGCGTGAAGCGGTGCCGCAATGATAAGCCCCGCCCTATCCCCGGGCAATGGTTTTCCAAACGATTTTTATGGCAGCCTTTGATCGCCCGGGAGCTCTCCTGCAACTCAGCGCAGCGCCGATTATGCTAAAGTCATATTCGGCGCTGCGCTTTGCTGGCAGCGCAATTTGCTGTCTGGTACTTGCTTGGGCTGGGCCCTGTAGTTGCCTGGTCTGATGGGCTGGCGTAGCTCAGTTGGTAGAGCATCTGATTTGTAATCAGAGGGTCGGGGGTTCAAATCCCTTCGCCAGCTCCAATCACAGGCATACAGCAAGGATGTGCACAGGTGGCCGAGTGGTTAATGGCAGCAGACTGTAAATCTGCCACGCAACGC
>CAXTFT010000007.1:30232-43937 GCA_964243585.1 uncultured Terriglobus sp. | reverse complement strand
CCTGGCACGCGAGGTGCTCGCCCAGAATGACTTGAACACACACTCTCCAGACGGTTCATTGGTGATGGCGCGTTAGCATGGTGCAGGAATCCCTATGGCAAACGTAATCAGTTCTGAACCCAAGCGTCGCGCGCTGGGCCGCGGTCTTGAAGCGCTGCTGCCGTCGCGTGCACCCAATTCCGGGTCAGTGCAAGCTCCAGCCGTGCCACTGCCCGGCGAGTCGCAGGCCGGCCAGCCGTTGCAGGTGCAAACGTCGGCGATTGAGCGCAGCCCATACCAGACCCGCACCCACTTTGATGAGGCAGCACTCAACGAGCTTGCCCAATCCATTACCGCGACGGGTGTCGTCCAGCCCATCATCGTCCGGCTGCTTCCCGGTGACAGGTACCAGTTGATTGCCGGCGAGCGCCGCTGGCTGGCGTCACAGCGCGCCGGTCTGTCCACGATTCCAGCCGTGGTGCGCGAGGTGTCAGACGAACAGGCAATGGAGATGACCATTGTTGAAAATCTGCAGCGAGCCGACCTGAATCCCATGGAGCAGGCCCGTGCCTACGACCGGCTGTCCCGTGAGTTCAAGCTGACGCAGGAGCAGATGGCGCAGCGTACCGGCAAGGATCGCGCCTCGGTTGGAAATTTTCTACGGCTGATGAAGCTGCCGGAACCTGTTCAGGAGCGGGTGGAAGCGGGCGAGCTTTCCTTTGGCCATGCCCGCGCGCTGCTGGCGCTGGAGTCGCCAAAACAGATGGTGGCTGCCGCCAGGAACATTGTCGCTCTTGCCATGTCCGTGCGCCAGACTGAAAGCTACATTAAGAAAATGCTGGATCCTGAGCAGAAGCTGGGCAAGGCAGAGGCTCCCGTCGAGGCAATCGATGCCAATGTGAAAGCCGCGCAGGATCAGTTGCAGCGCAGCCTGGGGCTGAAGGTTCGCATCGAGGATACGCGCGGCAAGGGCCGCGTGGTGATTGAGTATGGCAACCTCGAAGACTTTGACACGCTGCTTGAGATGCTCTCCCGCTGACCAGCAGCTTCGCGGAACGCTCCTAACCCGACCGGAAGTACAACTGTCCTCTACCCTGACGAGACCCGATGCAAGCCACCGCTTTTGAGTACCGCCACCGCTACCTGATCCACGGGCTGATCTACACACTGGGGTTTGCCGCGCCATGGGCGATGCTGCTGCCACCGCCTTATCGCGCGTCAGCCTGGGCGTTTGTGCAGAACGGCAGCACATGGTTCCTGCTGGCCAGTGCTCTTTCAAAACCGATGTTCACCTACTTCGCAGGCCATTGGAACGCGATCCTGGTGGTGATGATTGTCTTTGCGGCAGTCGGCACGGCGCTGCGAACCTGGGGGGCCGCCTATCTTGGGGCGTCTACCGTGCAGCGCGGCGGCATGGTCGGCGACCGCATCGTGGCAGACGGGCCCTATCGCTTTGTTCGGAATCCGCTCTACCTGGGTACACTGTTGCATTCCGTGGCACTGGCTTTCCTTATGCGGCCTGACGCTGCCGTACTCACCCTGGTGCTTTTGACAGTGGTGCAATTGCGCCTGATTGGCCGGGAGGAACCATACCTTGCGGAGCGGCTGGGACTGCCTTACACGGCGTACCTGACCAGCGTCCCCAGGCTGCTGCCATCATTACGAGCGAGAACAGCCGCAGGCAGCAGCAGGCCCGATTGGAGGCAGGGTCTGCTGAGCGAGGTTTACATGATTGGCACCGTGCTGACCATGCTGACCGTGGGCTGGTCGCGAGGCTTTGCCTGGGAGAACTCTGTGTTGCGGGTCGTGCAGGGGATTGTCATCTCATTGGGAGCCTCTGTGGTGGCTCGCGCCTTTATTCCCAAGGCCACCTACTGACTCGCGAACTGCGGAGTGGTGTTGCAGGCGGCACTGCAATGTCACGTAGCGCCGCCCGCCGCTTAGCTTTCCAAACTACTTCTTAACGGACGCGGCCTTGACCGGCGCAACGGAATCCTTGGCGGCCTTGGCAACGCGGAACTTCACCACAGTCTTTGCCTTGATCTTAATGGCCTCGCCCGTCTGCGGATTGCGGCCAACGCGCGCCTTGCGCTCTGCCTTGACCAGCTTGCCAAGCCCGGGAATGGTGAACTCGCCATTCTTCTTGGTTTCCCTGACGGCGGTCTGCGCCATGACGTCGAAGAACTGCGCGATCTGCTTGGTGGGCAATTCCATCTGGTCTGCCATGGTGCGGATCAGGGCTGTTTTGGTGAGTCCTTTTGCCATTGCGTGTTGCTCCTTTTCGTTCGACAAACATGATCGTTAGTGCGGGCTGGCGTACTCCCTGCTACAAGTGGCTTGCATAGGAATCGCCAGTATTCATGCGGGTATCCGCAACTGTTCCGCATATCACGATGGACTGTCGATCGCGCCTTGTCAATGGTCAAACCCTGGGTCCTGAAGGGTTTTCCTTGGTTTTTGCGCCATTTCTGTGGAAAGGTGCCAATGTTGATTCATTTCACGGGAGAAATGACTGCTTCTGCTGCCAAACAGCGCCTTGCAGCGCTTCAGAACAGGCTCTTCCGAGCTGCCTTTTTTGGCAGGGGTGAGTTCAGTAGCTGCACCATGGGAGCAGCCGCACGGAAGCGCGTCACAATCTCCGAAAGGAGCTTGGGCGAGGTAGCCAGGTCACCCGGCAGCCGGACCGCAAGCGCCCACTGACGGCACAGCAGCAGTTCCGCCGCAGGGTTGTCGGCGTTGAAGCCCTTTGGCATGCGCGTGAGCGGGTTGCTGTCGAAATCAGGCAGCAGCTTGCGCAGCTTCTTATCCGCCAAGAGTGAGCGCAACTCCGCATGGTGGTTTTGCAGATAGCGACGAATGGTCAGCAACTGATCGGGCTGTGGCATGTAAACACCGGCAGCCACAATCACCTCTGTTGGAGAGACGTGGGCGTAGAAGCCGCCGCCGCTGGTGCGCTCCATCGTCGTGGTCGACCACCATGCAGCCACATGCGTTTTATAGGGCTGCTTGTTCGGCGAGAAGCGAATGTCCCGGTAGATTCGCATGGCGGCCTTGCGCGCAGGCTTCACATACTCCGGCGCGAAGTCCTGAAAAGCTGCGTTCATTTCATCAATCAGGAGCAGCCAGGGTGCCTGCACTTCGGTCTCGTAAGTCGCCTTACGATCGTTGAACCATGTGCGATCGTTGTGCGTCTTCAGGCCCTTTAGAAAGCGCATGGCAGCGGATGAAAAGCAGGTTGGCATGTGGATGATTCCTCTAGGATGGCTCCATTTGCTCTGTAATGAAGGTCAGGCTGACTTACTTACGATTCTATGTTTTACGTCCTTGGACCGGGCGTATCGTTGTATTTGAGGCTGTCATGTTCGATCCAGTCGTACTTGTATTCCTGTTTATAATCGCTGTCATTGTCCTGGTCACGCTCCTGAAAACGCTCTATACCGTGCGCACTTCGCAGGCAGGTGTCGTGGAGCGCTTTGGCAAGTTCAACCGCATTGTGCGGCCCGGCCTGCATCTGCTGATTCCCTATGCCGAGCGGGTCTTTTTCGTCGACCTGCAGGTGCAGCAGGCGCAGTTTTCCGTGGAGACCAAGACGCGCGATAACGTCTTTGTGCAGATCCCTGTGAGCATTCAATATCAGGTGCTGGATGACAAGATTTTCGACGCGTTCTACCGGCTGTCGCGTCCGCAGAAGCAGATTGAAAGTTTTGTCTTCAACTCCATACTGGGGCACGTCCCCAAGCTGACACTGGACGAGACGTTCGAGCAGATGAGCGGCATCTCCATCGCCGTCAAGGTTGAGCTGGATGCGACCATGCGTGAGTTCGGTTTCAACATTCTGACCGCGCTGGTGACCGACATCATCCCTGACGCAAAGGTCAAAGCCGCGATGAACGACATCAACGCGGCGCAGCGCTCGCAGGTGGCGGCCATGGCCAAGGGCGAGGCCGACAAAATCCTGAAGGTGAAGCAGGCTGAGGCCGAGGCGGAGAGCAAAGCCTTGCAGGGCAAGGGCATCGCCGCCGAGCGGCAAGCCATCATCGACGGTCTGCGCGCCAGCATCGAGCACTTTCGCGAAGCCGTACCCGGTGCCACCGCGGAAGATGTTATGGCACTGGTCCTGCTGACGCAGTACTTCGACACCTTGAAGGACATTGGCATCCGCAGCGGCACCAATACGCTGTTCCTGCCCAACAATCCAGGCGCAGCAAACGACTTTCTGCAGCAGATTCTCGCGGGTTTGCGCGGAGGCACACACCGCGCCTCAAGGGGCGAGGGTGGCGGAATACTGCCGCAAGCGGAGGGTACTTCAGCGTGATCGCACGCGTGCGTCGTATTGTGAGGCTGCTGCGAGGCGATCCTCATTTAGCCGGATCGTTCGTAATCCTGGGCGAACGCGAAGGATCCCGCTCCTCCTAGTTAGCCGCAGTGGCTGCTGCTTTCCGCAGGAGACTCGAGGCTTCTGTGCTGTCGAAGACTGATTAAGGATTCTTTGCTGCGCTGAGGAGGACAGCGTTCGTGACGGCCACTACATTTGGAAAGGCCCGCTCTACAGCATCAGCAGCAGCACCTTGCCTCCGGTGCCGCCCGCTTCGGCATAGGTCTGCGCTTCAGCGGTTTCGCTGAGCGGGAATCTGCGTGCGATCGGCAGGATGAACTTGCCGTCGCGGAAGTCATCGGCGAACTCGCGCAGTTTTGAAGGGTCAGGATGGGCGCGCATGCGGACCAGCTTCAGTTCCGGGTGCAGCGAGGTGTCGGGCGGCGGCGTCACTACCGTGCCGCAGATACCGCCCTCACGAATGTGGTTCAACAGCGGCGTTGTTGCTTTGTCGCCCAGCGTGTCGGCAATGGCGTCTACCTTGCCCAGCCGCTCCAGAGCGTCCTTGTCGTCCAGTGCGATCACGTCGACGCCCAGCTCTTTTGCAGCCTCCAGGCTTGATTTGCGCACACCTGCAATCACGCGCGCACCCAGCTTCTTTGCAGCATGCACGGCGGCCCGGCCCACGCCACCCAGAGCGCCGGTCACCAGCACAGATTGGCCTGGCTGCAGCTCACAGGCCTCGCGGATGAGTTGGTCCCCGGTCAGGGCGACCACCGGCAGCGCAGCGACGTCCGTGATGCTGACACCCTCCGGAACATGGGTCAGGGCGACAGCCTTTACCACGACTAGTTCGGCGTAGGTACCCTGCGTCATGGCGACCACACGGTCTCCTACATTCACGCCGCGCACGTTCGATCCGACAGCGCGCACCAGGCCGCTGACGTCCATGCCGAGGATGCTTGGAAAACTCAGGGGAAAGCGTTCCTTAGCTGCGCCCGATCGCATCTTCCAATCGACCGGATTGATGCTTGCCGCGGCGGCTGCGATCAGCACTTCGTCCTCGGCGATCTCGGGGTCGGGAACATCCTCTTCGTACTTCAGGTTCTTTGCTGGACCGTACTCGTGCAGGCGAACTGCTTTCATGGTGTCACCCCTCGCATTTTGAGATGCGGCTGGGCTGCCCTTCGACGCGCTTACGCCGCGACTGGCAGGTACCTGCGCCAGTCGTCACCTTCTGCAATGCGCTTGATGCGCTGAAAGCGACTGGCCATGAGTTTGTGGATGTGCGGCACCATGATCGTCTTCGCAACCAACGCGCCCAGCGCACCAAACGGCAAGGAGAAGCGGAGTTCATCCTCAAGCAGTGTCGACGGTTTGCTGCCTGGCTGCTCGCGAAAGTGGTGGTCATGCTGGAAGGTTTTGAAGCGGCCGTCCAGCATGGTGTCCTGCATAAAGACCGGGCGCTCAAAGGACGAGATATGGGACACGTGAAAGTGCTTCAGGCCCAGCTGCCAACCCTCCCAGCGGACGATGTCCCCGCCTGTGACCAGGCCCGTCTTCTTGCCGCTGACGGCATTCATGCCAAGCTCTTCGTGCACCAGTTCCAGCGAGCACGAAAGCTGGAAGCAGCGGTCCACCGGCGCATGCACCACGACCGAATCGCGCAGCGTATACGTGCCGTCTTCTTCCTGTCGCGTGGTCATAGCTTCCCTCGTAAAAACAACGTCGCGAACACCCGCTCTGCTGGATATGATGTGAGACACACGACGCAACGCAAGTTCTGAGACAGCACGGTTTGCACTGGCTGAACAATTTCGCTCGATAGCCGCGAGTTCAGTAGGAGTCACACATGACACAGGCATTCAACCGGCGATCGTTCCTGATGGGTGCCGGCCCCGCAGCACTCACGGCTGCGGCCCTGGCGCAGGCTGACCTCTTGCCGGCGTTTGCCCAGGCTGCGCACGATCCGGCAAAGGTCCCGGCGCAGACCGCGACGCCCACGCCCGCCTACCCGCCGGTCGGCCCCGTAACGGATCGTACGGTCTTCCTCGGCGGCGATGCCGCGCCGGTATCGCAGGCCAACCATCTCGCCGTGCTGACCGCTGCCATTCAAAAGCACGACCTGCGCGTGGACAACTACCTGAAAGACGGCGCGGTGACGGAGCTGGAAGAGAAGTTTGCCGGGATGCTGGGCAAGGAGGACTGCTGCTTTCTGCCCACGGGCACGCTCGCCAACAACCTGGCCGTACGCATCCTGTGCGGTGACCACAAGCACGCCATTACCCAGGCCGACAGCCACCTGTACGCGGATGAGAGCGACGCGGCTTCTATCATGAGCGGCATTACGCTGCAGCCGCTTACGCCGGGAAAGGCTGCGCCCACCATCGAGGAGATTACCGCGGCGGTCGAGGATGCGGAGCATCGCGCGTACCCTTTGAAGGTTGGGGCAATCTCGCTGGAAAGCCCTGTACGGCGGCACGATGGCGAGTCTGTCCCGTTTGCCACGCTGGAAAAGGTCTGCGCGCTGGCCAAGAGCAAGGGCATCGGTACGCACTGGGACGGCGCACGCGCGCTGATGCTCACGGGCACGCCAGGGTTCGACCTGAAGCGCACCGCATCACAGTTCGACACCGTGTTTGTGTCGCTGTACAAGGCGCTGCATGCTCCGTTCGGAGCGGTATTGGCCGGGCCAAAGCCGGTGATTGCGCAGGCGCGCGACCTGCGCCACGTGTATGGTGGGCTGATCTATCACGGCTGGGTTGCGGCACTGCCCGCGCTGGAGGCACTGAACGGCTTTGACGACCGCTTTACCCGCGCACGCGCCGCGGCGGAGCAGGTCGTCGCAAAGCTGAAACGCGGCGGCTACAAGGTTGAACGGGTGCCGAACGAAAGCAATATCCTCTACGTGAAACCGACGTCCACTCAGGCTGCTGGATTGACCGACCGCCTGGCGAAAGCCGACGTCCGTGCGCGTCTGGCAAAGGACGGCACCGTGCCCTTCTTCATTAACGACACCCTGCTGCACCAGACACCGGACGCAATCGCCGCCGCGTTTCTGGGCTAGGCGGCCCGTGAAGGTTCGTGCGCTGCCATCCCGTTTGTGCCTACGCTTTCTGCGATGCGTTCTGCACCTGGTTGGGCTGATGAAGCTTTGTTCGCGTGTGCCTTCGTAGCCTGCTCATATCGGACGCCCAAGCTAGGACTTACGGTATGCGGTAGACCTTTAGGTCGCCGTAGTACGGGTCGTTGAACTCGCCGACCAGCCTGCCTGCCGCGGCTACCTGGGCCATGTGGAGACGCAGGCCGGTGTAGAAGTCGCTATCGGTTGCAGAGCCTTCGGTCATCATGCGGTCACCCGAGATGAAGTACTTCGTGCCGTACTGTTGGGCCGCGACAAGCGGATCTGTACGCTCGTCGGAGATGTAGGGGTGGTCACGCAGGCCGAACCAGAAGGTGATGGTGCCGTAAGCAGGTGCGCCGGTCGGGATCACGCTCTGCAGTTCCGCAGTCACCTTGCTGTAGTTTGCCTTGCGCGCGCCGTTCAGTAGCAGCAGGTTGGCCCCAAGCTGTGCCACGACTACCAGCCCGGCCACGATCAGCGACCAGCGCTGCCAACGGGGACGTTCCCGTAACCCTGCAACCGCACCCGCCAGCACCAGCGCCGTGACCGGTGTCAGAATCGCCAGATAGCGCGACGATTTGTTCACGGTGTACACCAGCCACAACATGGACGGCACCAGCAGCATCAGCTCTACGTAGAACCAGCTGCGGCGAAAGCGCCACAGCAGCCATGTCGCCGCAAAGAAGACCAGCGGAATGGGCAGGCGAACCGGCAGCGCCGCCAAAACATGCCCATGCAGCATGCCGAAGCCGAAGTAGTCACGGTAGCGGTCAAGCTCCTGCGCAAGCTTTACCGGCAGCGAATCGGACGCGGCACGGTGTAGAAATTCCAGGCGAAAGCCCTTGCGGCCTTCACCATTCGCTGCGCCCAGTACCCAAAGCGCATACGGCACCAGCCCGGCGAAGTAGCCCATGCAATACAGCAGCACGCCTTTCAGCGGGAAGCGTTTCCCGCGGAGGTCCAGCACGATCATCAAGAGACCGTAGGCGACCAGGTAGCCCAGCAGCGTTACGTGGAACATGGTGCCAAACGCCATCAGCACGCCGCACGCGGCAGCCCACGCGGGCAAGGCAGTCTGCCAGTAGCGCTTCAGTGCCGTCAATCCCAGAACGATGCACAGTGCGGTTAACGCCTCAGGCCGGGCAGTGCGCGAGGTGGTCACCAGAAAGTTATCGGTGGCGGCCAGCAGTGCGCAGATCATCGCGGCGGGCTCACCAAAGACATCGCGCGTCAGCAGAAACAGCAGCAGGACAACCGCCGTCCCGGCCAGTACCGAGCCCATGCGCGCTGCAAGAATGCTGGTTCCCAGCACGTGGAAGAAGCCGCCCATGACCATCGCCGTACCGGGCGGGCGCACGTCCAGCGTGTGCTCCGCGTCATTGGGGCCTATGCCGGGGTCGCTCAGGCCGTGGCCCTGAGAAAAAGTTACACCCGGTCCGGCGTACCAGCTTTCATCGGTTACCCAGCGATGCGACAGGTAGGGCAGCACCTGCAGCAGAAACAGCATGGCCGCGAACAGCAGCCATCCACGCGACCGGAAGCTCTGTTCCTGTCGAGAAGGCAAGTTGCCGTAGGTTCTGGCGGGAATCGGTTCGGACACTGGATCTCCACGAAGTGTGACAGTAACTCTGCTGGAACTTACCCTGCCGATGCGCGCGGCAAACGGAGACGGCCTCTCAGCCCGGACGCGATCTGATCTGGAGGTGGAATGACTGCTACCGGGGCCATACGGCATTATTCCCACGCCAGAACAGCTATGTCACCGCTAAAAGAGATTGGTGGTATCAGCCGTGGCAAAACGGGACAGGAGGCGTAGCATTTCCCTATGAGGAACTTCGCCAAAACATGGCATGTACCGGGTCTGCTTTCGCTGGCGCTTCTCACGCTTGCGGCTTCCGCGCAGTGGGTGCCACCGGCGTCGGCTGTCCCGGCCTTTCATACAGCAGCACCGCGCAAGGCAGCTCCCGCCCTGCTGCCGGAAGACGAGTGGAAAGGCATGTATTTTGTTCATCGCTACCAGACCACCGCCTACCGCATGGCGGCGGCAGTGTCTGATGTCATCTACCAGCAGCCCTGCTACTGCTGGTGCAGCAAGGCCATGGGGCACAAAAGCCTGCACTCCTGCTTTGAAGACAGCCATGGCGCAACCTGCGCGGTCTGCATGGAAGAGGCAGCCTACGCCTATCGGCAGACCCGGCTGGGCAAGACACCGGCAGAGATCCGCACCGGTATTGTGAGCGGCGAGTGGCGATCGGTCGATCTCACCACTCTTCAGATGGAGTAGTGCCCGCTATTGACCCACGGCGTCATCGGCGACCGCCGCTTGCTGCACCTCCGCTACCTGCAATGCAGGCACGGTGACGGTACGCTCGGGATTCGGCATGGGCGCGGGTCCGCTGCCGGGTTCCAGACGCCTGCCAGGCAGGTTCTTCAGGGCGGCTGCAAGTACAGTGCCTGTACTGTCACCATCTGTTTCTATGTGGCTGCCGCGCAGAAAGGTCCATTGCATGTCCCGGTCTGTGTTGTAGTCCACGTTCCGCAGACCACCGGCTGCCTTGCCGGTAAAGCCGGCCAGGTCACTCCAGCCTGTCTCGTCGCACACCACGACAAAATGCCAGCCGTTCGGAGCGCCGCGGCGACGGACCGCCTCGCGCACATGGGTCATCTTTGCCTGGCAGGCGGATACTTCGGCCTGCGTTAGATGATCAAGATCGCCACCGATGCAAAAGTGTGTCTGCGCCACGGCAGGCAGAGCCACGGCAAGAAGAGCAAGGGAAACCGGAAGAGAGAAACGCATTCTTGGAAGACTCCAATCTACGTGCTATTCCTCTTTTCGGCGTGTGATACCAGCGAGTGAATCCATTTCGACTTGCTCGCCGTATCTTTATAAGACACGGCTTATTTTGTGCCCATGCACTTGTGTGGCATGTGACCAAGCCGATAACCAGAACGTCCCTGGTTGGAACTGTCAAAATTCAGCGCACCCCAAAGCCGCTACTTCCCTTGTGGAAAGCAGTCCCCCTCAAGTAGGCTTGGTTCAACGCTGGAGGGCATACCAGCCACGCAAGGTAACCATGCGATTTCGAATCATAGCGTGTTCATGTTTGCTGATTGCAGTAAGCGCCGGCGGCGTCAGAACTCTGGCCGCAAGTCCGGACTGCGCCCGCTGGATTCGCGATTACCAGCAGGGTTTGGCAAAGCGCGCGGCACTGGCAAAGAAGCACGTGGTGCACGCCGCCAAGGGTCTGCATGTTCCCAGGCCAAGAATGGTCAATGCCAGCGCCCCGGTGCACAGGCTGCGACCTGCCAAACTTAGCCCGCAGGAGATGCTGAAGCGCTTCCGCGTGCTGTGCGGAGACGATCTGCCGAACGAGCCCATGGACGTGTCTTTTGTTCCGGCCAGCCTGGACGCCCTGCTGATTCCACCCGCGAACTTCAACGATTACGGCACTCCGCTGACAGACCTGGGCAGTCCTGTTTCCTTTTCGCCCACGCCGGCAGGTGACAACGGCACCGGAACGAGTCAGCCAGTGACTGGCGCAACCACCAACACGCCGGGACTGCCTGTTGTCTCGACGCCGGTGGTTCCCATTATCCCCACGCCCGTAACTCCCATAGTCCCGGTAAATACCGTATCACCCGTTCCGGAGCCAGGTTCCTTTGTTCTGCTGCTTACGGGCGCACTAGGCGCGATTCCACTGGTGAGGCGCCGCTTACGATAATCGGGCATGGCAGGCAGCAGGTACTCTGCGCGGGAAGGAGCCCTGGGCTCCTTCTTCTGTTTGTGCCTCCTGCTTACCGGTACTCTGCAAAAGCATGGTTCTGCCTCGCGGTTCACACGACCAATGCCTGACGCTTCCCGGCTGCTGACGCCCGGCGCGCAATTCGGGCAACTTGGACTCGCATCCCGGCACCGGCTCGAATAGACGGTGATCACCATCCGAATGGGTGCGGATTCCGGGATAGAGCCTAAAGCAGCTCTTCCGTCTGCATGGGACTGACGCGGCGGCTCAACCAGGAGTAGGTCAGATTAACCGGTGCTGCCAGCCCCGCCGGGCATGACTCGGCAAGCACTTTGAAGCGGACCAGGTCTTCCTCCTCGAACACGCGGGTCACACCAGCCAGAATGAGGAACGTCACCGTGGAAAGCACGGCTCCCAGGATCAGTCCCACAACAGGCGGCGTTCTTATCACGGACAGGTATCCGACAACCGACGCCACCGTGCTGATGGCGGCCACCTTGCCGAAGAACTGCCATGGCAGGCGGACGTCGTACTTGCGGATGGCCAGCAACCATAACACGGCCACGCAGATCATTTGTGCCACTCCGCTGCCGATGGCTGCGCCCAGCGCGCCGTATCGCGGAATCAGGGCAATGGCGACTGCAACATCGATGACGGAAGCACCCAGCGTTGCCGCAATGAAGTAGGACTGGCGTTCCAAGGTTTCAAACATGGTCTGCACCGGCGTCAGAAAGGCCTTGGCAGAGCACAACAGCGGCGCGGCCATGGCGACAGCGATTGCCCCGGCATACTTCTGGCCATACATGGTCAGCAGGGCCGCGCCTGCCAGCGAAGTCGCAATGATGTGTAATGGAATAGATGTCAGGCCCAGGTAGCGTGTGGAAGCCGCTGTGAGCGCAGGCAGCCGGGTACGGTCGCGGCCATACTGCGCGAACATGCTGGCACCCGTGGCTGACGCGAAGACGGTAGGAAAAACGAGGAGCCGTTCCGCCAGGCTGAAGGCGACGGAGTAGAACGCGATCTGGCGGATGTCGGACGAGAAATGTTTCAGCAGCAGCACCTCTGACCGGTCCCAGACCACCAGTGTCAGCAGCATGCCGGTAACGCTCTGCAGGGCAAAACTTCGCATGCGTGGCAACAGGTCCGCGGGCACCCTCGATTCCCCGTCACGCCAGCGCTGGATGCGCAGGAACGTGGGCAGGAAGCGCACGGCAAAGTCAACTGTGCGCATCGTCAGCATGGAAATTGCAACACCCATTACGCCCCAGTGCAGCATGACGGTAAGCAGGGTGATGATGAAGAACGTCGCCGTTGAAGCGGCAGACGCGGGCAGGTTCGACGAAAGGTCTTCCGCCGCAACATTCGCGAACGCCGAGATGGAATTAACCATGGACGGCCAGATACTGAGCACCAGCAGGATAGACGCCGTGCGGTACTCCGGCTGCACGTCTCGCAATACCCAGAACAGCGCGCCGGCGGTCACCAGCGTCGCCATGCATACCTGCGCCAGCAGTGTCTGACGGTAGACGTGCCGGGCGGCTGCCTGCTGGCCGCTACCCAGAAACTCTGCCATGTACTTGCGCGTGGTGGCCGGTATGCCGATGCCGCCCAACGAACTGCAGATGTTGACCACCCACAGCACATACACGATGTACCCCATACGTATGGGGCCAAGCGACCGCGCAATGAGGAACGATGCGATCAGCGACGCGCCGAAGCTGAGCACATTTTCAAGCGCGAACCATGCGGTGTTGCGAAGGATGGTCCGGGTATTCACCGTGTCCCTGCTGTCTGCTGTCCTGTGTCCTCGATGGAGTGGGAAAGGCTATCCAAGCCGGTCAAGTTCCGCCTGCGCCTTTTTTCCTATATCTGAGCCGCTGGCCGTCTCCAATGCCTTCTTAAAGCTGGCGGCGGCGGCCGCCTTGTTGTTCATTTTGGCGTAGGTCAGGCCCATGTGGTAGTGGATGCTGGCGTTGCCCGGGGATGTCTTGACCGCCCTCTGCCACAGGTCCAGCGCGGAGCTGTACACGCCCTTCTTGTAGTACACCCAGGCCAGCGTGTCGGTGGTATCAGGCGAGTTGGGCATGGCACGCTGCGCGGCTTGTGCCAGGGTCAGCGCCACGTCCATGTTCTGGCCCGCCTCCGCCATAAGGTAAGCCAGGTTGTTTTCGACGACGGGCTGCTCCGGCTGGATCTGCAGTGACTTCTGGTAGAAGGTGATGGCCTTGGGCTGGTCGCCCGCGGCCTCGGCAATCATGGCCAGGTACGACTGCGCCTGTGCGTCCTGGGGATGACTGCCGGCCCACTTCGTCCACAGTTCGTTGGGGCCGTTCAGGTCGTTTGAGGCCAGGCCAGCCTCGGTGTAGACGCGCATGGCGGCCATGTTGTCCGGGCTCAGCTTCATGGCCTTTTGCGCGGTATCCACGGCGGCTCTGGAATCCCGTGTGGCCATCTGCACCTGCGCCAACTGGATCAGCAGCGGGACGCTGTTGGGGTTGCGTGCAATCTGCCCCTGCATGCGCGCCAGAGCGGCCAGGCGCGCGC
>CAXTFT010000007.1:0-30222 GCA_964243585.1 uncultured Terriglobus sp. | reverse complement strand
GGCTGGTTTGCCTGCAGGTCGAGTTGTACCAGCATGGCCAGCGCGGCAGAGTTCGGGTCGATCGCCAGCGCCTGCTCCAGCATGGCCCGGCCATCGGCGGCACGGCCCTGCCTGACGCGGATTTCTCCAATTTCAGCCAGCGCCTGCGCGTTCTTGGGCTCGAGCTTCAGGGCCTTCTGCAGATCCTCGATCGCGACGTCCAGTTGCTTATCATTCGCCTCTGCAGTGCCGCGCCAAATGTAGGGCGCGGGAGCGTTCGGGTACTGCTTGACCATCTGCTCCGCAACCTGGCGAAGACCGGCCTGGTCACCGCGACGGTTCGCCATTTCGGCAACGCCGGCAGCCGCAGCCATGCTGGAGGGATTTTTCTGCAGGGCGGCCAGAAAATTGGTGTTGGCGGTGTTCAGGTCTCCGCGATCGCGAGCCAGCACTGCCAGAAAGAGCTTCAAGTCGATATTGTCCGGATTGTTGTGGACAGATTTCTGCAGCAGCGCGAAAGCATCGTCAGACTTGCCGTCGTGCAGCAAGAGGCCGGCCTTCATCTGCGCGAATTGGACCTCGCCATCGTGTGCCTCTGCCTGCTTGCTGACAATTTCATTCGCCTTGGCGAAGTTGCCCCTGGTTGCGAGGATGCGGGCGTAGGCAATCTGGATAGGAAAGCTCTTCGGGTGCTCCGCGGACAGTTCGGAATAGGCCGGCTCTGCCTTGTCGAAGTGACCACTGCGCCCGTAGAAGCGCTCCAGCATTCCCGCGCCGTCCAGGTCATCTGCAAAGTCGTCGCTGGTCTGCCGAATGCTGCTCTCTGCCGCAGAAAGGTTATTTTCACTCAGGTACAGTGCGGCCAGCGCAATCCGCGGCTGCAGAATCTTCGGGGCGGCGGCGATTGCAGCCTTCAGCTGCGCCTCAGCCCCTGGCAGATCTTTCTGGGTGTTCAGCAGGGCTGACAGCATCATCCGCGCCTGCACGTTTTTACCGTCCAGCTCGACAGCCTTCTCCAGCTCCTTGCGCGCGCCGGACAGGTCTTTGCCGCCCTGCCCCTGCATGACACCCAGCATGGCGTGGAGATCAGACCGGTTGGGTGCAACGGCCAGCGCCTTGTTGATCGAGACGAGCGCTTCATCGCGCTGTCCCTTTTCCGCTGCGACGTTGGCTTGCATGGCCAGTGCGTCCGCGTTGTTCGGCTGTGTTTTCAGAATGGCATTGGCCTGCTCCGCGGCACGGTCCGGCAGCCTGCCCTCCAGCAGCAGGTTACCCAGTTCAACCCGCGCGGGAATGTTGCCGGGTGCCAGGTTGACGGCGGTCTGCAGTTCTGGATACGCCTGGCCGACCATGCCCATCTTCAAAAAGGTGCGGCCCAGTTCGTAGTGCGCCGAGCTGAAGTTCTTGTCCGTCTTCAGCGCGTTGTAATACTGCAGGGTCGCTTCCTTGTACTTGCCCTCGTTGTAGTAGCGCTGACCGCTCTCGAGGTACTTTTGCTTGCGCACGTTAGGGTCGCGGTTGCAGCCGGTGGCGCCCGCAAGCACGGTAAGCAGGGTGGCAGAAACGGCAAGTCGAAGCAGAGGCGTCTGGCGAGGCACGAACATGCGGGGGTTCCTCAAAGTTCGGAGCGGGCGCGAACGCCCGGCACCGGGATAGGTATCAGTCAGGGATATAGGCGGGCAGCATGACGGCCACCTGTCCAGCGAAGTTTGCCGCGCGCTGGTGTGCCGCGCTGTTCGCTTCGCCAGGCATCAGTGGCGTAATCACCCGGATCAACGCCCCGTCGGTGCGATTGTAGCGAATGGCGTCCAGCAGCATGTACAGCTTCGCACGGTAGTCGCTGGCGATGCTGCGGCCGTGCGCACGGTACCAATACAGGACCTCCTGCTTCTGGGTACCGTCGGTAATCACGTACTCGCCCACCTGGTACTGCCTGCCGTCGACCGCGCGCAGGTTGGTGACCCCGGACGACTCAAACGTCCAGCCCGCGCCCGGCAGGCAATTCTGCGGGGAGTGGATGGCCTGGCCCGTGCGCTGCGTCGGAAAGTAGCCGATGAACAGGCTTACAGGGATCGCAGCATCGCGCATCGCCATGCCGGCCGGAATCGCCGCCGCGTTGGTCGCACCAGTGTCGGCCCGGTCTGCATACACCCGATTCAGGAAGCGGCCGTGACCCAGGACTTCCAGCGTTGCGGATGATATCGGAATGTCCACGGCGTGCCGGTCCTGTATCTGGTGCGGCAGCAGTTCCAGCGGAACGCTGTCCGGCACCTGATCAGTGGCGCTGCGCAGAAACAGCATGGAGGCGGTCCCGGCCATCATGGTGGACACAAGCAGAAAGCGAGACCAGTTCATGCAGCGGCCGGCTTTCCTGTACGCGTAACCATCCCCATGGCGCGTTGCACCAGATAGACCAGCCCTAGTGAAAACAGAAACATCAGCCAGCCGGAAAATTCGTGAAAGAAGCCCATGGCTTTTTCCGGGTCCCAGTACTGCACACACAGGCCTGTACCCACAATGCGCAGAACGTTCGCCGCCACCGCGATGGGAATGCTGGCCAGCGCCAGCAGGGTGCGGCGCCAGGTGGAAGGCTCCAGCAGGTAGCCGTAGATTACCGCAACGGTAAACAGGCTCATAAGCGAGCGGATGCCGCTGCACGCTTCCGCCACTTCCAGGCGCATCATGGGCAGCTCAATCACATTGCCCTCGCGCAGCACAGGAACCCCGAACAGCGGCAGGATGGCACCGGCCAGCCGCGATGCAAATAGCTGCAGCGGGAACGTGATCTGGTTGAAGATGACCGCGGGAAACGGGATGGCCAGCAGCAGCACCAGCAGAGGAAACTTCAGCACCCGCAACATGGGCAGACCGGCAAAGGCCCAGATCAGCCCGGCCAGCAGCATCAAGCCGGAGATGCGCGCTAGAAAAAGCTCCGCGCCGTAGACCCCGGTGATATAGGTCAACAGGCCCAGCGCAACCAGCCCCGTTCCCGCCCACGACGGCTGCAGGGGCGTCCTGCGAACAGCTTCCCTTTTCTCCCACACCACGTAGGCGCAGAAGAACGGAACAAGAAATCCATGGGCGTAATCGGGAAAGGTATACCAGTCCAGCAGCAGTTTTATGCCCACGCGAACGTAAAGCACGGCTGACAACAACAGCAGCATCGACCACGCCCAGACAGGCAGGCCCGCGGTTGCCGCGGAGGTCTTGCCGTCCCCCGTGCCGGCGGTTGCAGGCACGGTCATTGTTGAAATCGGCATGATACGTTTATCTCCGCAGGCTTCGCCGTTCTCTCTAGTTAGTCGGCGTTGCCGATAATAGAACGAGAGGAGGCCAGATGAAACAGCTTCCATTTTCACATCTGGAATGCAACACTGAAGGAAGGGCTCCCAACATGCTTCCGCACCGGTGCAATCCGTTGGTACTGGAGCAACAATCCCCTTTCTTCAGCAGGCCCTCAAACATGAAGCTTAGACACTCCATACTGCCACTTTTTGCGCTTGTTTTGCTCAAAACAATTCCTGCCCAGGTGGGTTCGCGTCCCATTTTGACTGCAGCGCCGCAAAGCGTGCCTGCACCGGCCTCCGCCGCACCGGCTTCCGGAAAGAACGGTGCCTCCATGGCGCTTTCGCCGGAGTACCGCATTGGTGCCTATGACATGCTGCAGGTTACTGTGTGGAAAGAATTACAGCTTTCCGGCATATTTCCAGTGCGGCCCGACGGAATGATATCGCTTGTTTTGCTCGGTGATATTCCCGCTGCGGGAATTACACCCATGGAACTGGGCAAGAACATCTCCGAGGCTCTGAAAAAATACATCCAGGAGCCGCTTGTAACCGTTACAGTGACAGCGGTTAATAGTCAGAAGGTGTATGTGGTTGGGCAGGTGGGACACGTCGGAGCAATTGATTTATCGCCAGGCATGACACCGCTTGAAGCCATCGCGGCAGCGGGCGGTCTGACCCTCTACGCCAATGGCAAGAACGCCTACATCCTGCGTGGCGCTGCCGGTCAGCAGAAGAAATTGCCATTCGATTATAAAAAAGCGCTCAAGGGTCAACCCGGCCAGACAATCGTTCTTCAAACGGGCGACACGTTGGTGATCCCGTGACGCGACTCATCATCACACGCCGGCTTCTGTGCGGCCTGATTCTTCTGCCCTCCGCGGGTACTCTTTGCGCGCAGAGTGGTGCCTCCGCGGCTTACGGCGGAGCGCAGTCCGCAAATGGGCCCATCGCTGCGTCGGACATGCTGACCTACAGCGTCACGGCATCAAACTCCGTCATTGTCGGGTACAGCGGCAACAACGGCACGTCGGACAGCGTAAATATCTCCGGCAATGCTGGCTACGTGTCCGGCAGTGAGCGGCACCCCACCAGTTTTGTATATTCCGGCGGGTACCTTTTCGGCAACAATGGACAGCCTTCCAGTTCATTCCAGAACTTTGGCGTATCCCAGGTGTTGAACACTCGTAAATGGAATTTTGTGCTGAGTGATGTTGTCAGCTACCTGCCCGCAACTCCCCGTTTCGGCCTGGCAGGTATTCCCGGCGTAGGTGACACGGGCAGCCTGCCCATTGCGACCGGGCAGCAGGCGGGTGACGCCCTGCTGACCAACTATGGCCAGCGCATCACAAACACGGCCAGCGGCTCGGCGGCTTACCGGCTTACTGCGCGGACCAGCATCAATGCCTTTGCGGGTTACACCAACCAGCATTTTTTCAGCAACCTTGGCATCAACAACAACCTGCTGAACGCGGGTGCGCAGTTGACGCATAACCTGTCGGCGGCGACGCTGGTCGGCGGCGGCTACACGTACACGCACTCGACTTACCCGACACTCAGCGACCTGAGCTTCACGTCGAACAGCGTGGTCGCGATCTATCAACACACCTTTGGCCCGCGGCTTTCGCTGCAGGCGTCGGCTGGTCCACAGTGGACCAGCGGTTCAAACAGCACGGTATTTCCCAGCCGAGTCAGCGTTGCGGCAAATTTGGGCCTCTCTTACCAGTCAGGGCTCAATAACTACTCGCTGAATTACGGACGCGGTACCAGCACCGGGTCTGGCGTGGTGCTGGGTGCGGTAACGGATTACGTCAGCTTTGCCGGTCAGCGCAGGTTCTCGCAGAATTGGAACGCCGGTGTGTTTGGCAGCTACGGTCACGCGCAAAGCCTGTCGAACGATCCCGCGCTGTACACGTTGAGTAATTCCTTTACAGCAGGCCTGCAGGCAACACGCAGGTTAGGCGAACACTTTTCGGCTTACGGCAGCTATGCGCTGCAGTACCAGACGGTGGGGCAGCTGCTCGCCACCACCAACGCGTTCAACGGCACGGCGCATGTGATCAGCCTTGGCGTCACGTATGCGCCGCGCCCGATCCATCTTGGCCGGAGGTAAATTCCCGTGTTAGGCCATCGTCCCCTCGGTGTAAATGATTACCTCGGCATTCTGAAGCGCCGGGCCCTGTACCTGATCCTGCCGGCCATTGTCTGCTCGGTGGCCGCGCTGGGTGTCAGCTTCTTTATCGCACCTCGCTTTATCTCCCAGACACTCGTGCTCATTGAACAGCAGAAGGTTTCGGAAGACTATGTAAAGCCCGTTATCGCGGCAGACCTGGATGCGCGGCTCGCCTCCATGAAGGAGCAGATTCTAAGCCGCTCGCGCATCCAGCCCATCATCGAGCGCTTCAATCTTTACCCCGGCGAAAAGATGGATTCGCGTGTGGATGAGACTCGCAAGAACATCGATATCAAGCCCATTCGCTCCGAGATCAGCCGGGCAAACGGTCTGCCGGGCTTTTTTATCCTGTTTACCGCGGGCGACCCGCGCACGGCGCAACAGGTATGCAGTGAAATCACGTCGTTATTTGTGGGCGAAGACCTCCGCGCCCGCGAGCAGTCAGCCCAGGGCACCACGGATTTCCTAGAGGCGCAGCTCTCCGAAGCCAAAAGCGCGCTGGACACGCAGGAACAAAAGAACGCGGACTTTCAGCGCAAGTACGTGGGCAAGCTGCCGGGCCAGCAGGCGCCAAACATGGAGATGCTTACCAGCCTGAACACGCAGCTGCAGGCTGCTACCCAGCAGCTTGCGCGAATGGAACAGGACCGCTCCTACCAGCAGTCGCTGCTGTCGCAGATACAAAGCACCCGTGATGCTACCGGGGCACCCGTGGCAACTCCGGTACCCGATGAGCGCCAGACCCAGCTGCTGCAGCTGCAGGCAGAAGAGGCAGACCTGACCGCCCGCTACACGCCGGATTACCCAGATGTGGTCTCCACCCGCCGCAAGATTGCCGACCTGAAGCGTGCCATGCAGAGCAAACCCGCGGCTTCACAACCGGGTGCCCCGAAACCCTCCGAGCCTGTCGGCGTACAGCAGTTGCGCGCGGCCCTGCAGGCGTCGGACGCCGGCATCAAGGCCAAGCAGGCCGAAGTTGCCCAGATTCAGGGCAACGTCCGGCTGTACCAGGAACGCATCTCGTCCTCGCCGATGGTCGAGGAAGAGTACAAGGCATTGACCCGCGACTACCTGACCGCGCAGAAATTCTATGACGACCTACTGGCGAAGATGAACCAGTCCAAAATGGCGACCAGCCTGCAGCGCCGCCAGCAGGGTGAGCAGTTCAGCCTGATGGACGCGGCCAACCTGCCGGATTCGCCCTCGTACCCAAAGCGGCCGCTATTCGGAGTAGGCGGCTTTGTGCTGGGCCTGCTGCTGGGTGCACTAGTGAGCGCGCTGCTGGAGTATCGCAATACCGCGCTTCGCAGTGAAGAGGATGTGTATGCATTTCTTCACCTGAACACATTGATTGCAATTGAACGTGTCGGCGATCGGCCGATGCGCTCGAAACCCGATCGTCCCGATGACTCTGACGGCAAACGCCGGAATGCCTTTCGAAAAGGGAACGTCATCAAGACAGCAGATCAGCACTAAGGCAACACTGCATCCGTTTCTTCAAAAAGGGACTGGCGGCGGAGCCGGACAGTGGTCAACCGCACTCCATGTACGGGCAGACTGGCGGAACAAAGGCGGGCAGGCACACCGTGCTGCCAGCATCCCGGACCGGCAGCCAGCCCGTCATACATTAGCCGGTAACAGAAAGCTGCTATGAACAGGACACACCAGGAACTGCTGCGCGCCACGCTGAACGGCTCTGAGACGGCAGAAAATTCGCCTACCAACACCGCGGATGCGGGCGCGCCCTTGACGGCAACGGAGGATGGCAAGGCTCCTGATACGCCCACTCCGGCGGAAGAAACTCGCGCTGGTCAGCAGGCCGGCATGCGGGGCGCTGCAGAAGACCCGGCCGGCGGCGGTTATACCAGCTCAGAAGCAGCACACGGCAGACCCATGACCTGGGAGCCTTCGACAGAAGATCTGCCTTCCCTGCAGCCACGCACCTCCGCCGCCGAACAGTTTCGTCGCCTGCGTTCGCGCCTGCTGGAGTACCGTTCCCAGCAGCCGCTGCAAACGGTCCTGCTGAGTAGCGCGCTGCCGCAGGAAGGCAAGAGCTTTGTTGCGGCGAATCTTGCCGTCAGCCTGAACCAGTTCCGTGGCACCCGCGTTCTGCTGATTGACGGGGACATGCGCCGGTACAGCCTGCAACGCTATTTTGGCAGCACCCACAAACCGGGCCTGGCGGATTACCTGGCCGGAACCGCAGAGCCGGAGGCTGTGATGCAGCGGCCGGACCCGGAAACGATCGCACGCTTTCCCAGCCTTGCCCACCTGTCTCTGATACCCGGTGGCGGCATGGTGGAACACGTCGCCGATTTGTCAGAGGATTCGCGTTTTGGCAGGCTGATCGACTACGCCAAGCCACTGTTCGACTGGATCATCATCGACTCGTCGCCCGTTACGCTGGTGTCGGATGCGGTCAATCTGGCGCGGCACTGCGACGGTGTTCTGCTGGTGGTCCGTGCCGGCGTCACGGAGTACAAGCAGGCGCAGAAAGCACAAGGTGAGTTGCAGGCCGCCAACCTGATCGGCGTGGTGCTGAACGCCGTGGAAGACCGGCCCGCGCCCTCATACTATGGCTACGGCCCGGTAGGTGCCGAGGCATGATTCGCCTGCTCAACGTGTACTATCCCACCCGGACAGTGTTTCTGCTGCTGTCGGAATCGCTGATCATAGGCAGTTGCCTGTGCGCGGCGCTCTGGATGGTGCTCGGGCGTGACGCATACCTGGTACTGAATTATGAGTACGGTGCCGCAAAAATTCTTGGCCTGACCCTTGCCACCATGATGGTGGCTTACTACTTCGACCTGTACGAGCCTGACCTCTTGTTTGACCGGCGCGAGATTTACTTCCGCATCGTGCTGGCACTGGGTTGCGTCTGCCTGCTGGTCGCGATCGTGGTGTACATCTATCCGGAGTTCAGCATTGCCCGCGAGGTCTTCCCGCTCGCCCTGCTGCTGCTGGGCCTGGTGCTGTGTGCCTGGCGCAGGTTCTTTGCATGGGTGGCCGCGCGCAGCATTTTTCGTGAGCGGGTGTGTGTCCTGGGCAATGGTGGCCGCGCGCAGTTCATTGCAGATACCATCAACCGCCGCAAAGATCTTGGCATGGACGTGGTCTGCTGCAACTACCTGATGGACGGCGTCCAGATGGCGGACGCCACCGCCACTGTACGCAGCATGTTCAACCTGCGCCAGCCGGTCAACCACATTGTCATCGCTGTGGAAGACCGGCGTGGCGGCCTGCCCATGACTGACCTGTTGGCGTTGAAACTGCGCGGCATCGTAGTGGAAGAAGACACGCAGTTGATGGAACGGCTAAACGGCAAGATTCAGCTGGAAGGCTTACGGCCAAGCACCTTTCTGTACGGCGAAGGCTTCCGGATCAAAAGCTCGCAGCAGTTTACGCGGCGCGTGCTTTCCATGTTCGCGGCAGGTCTGGGCCTGCTGCTGTTCGCGCCGTTCGCACCCCTTGTTATGCTGCTGGTTCGGCTGACGTCGCCAGGCCCGATTTTCTTCAAGCAGGTCCGCGTAGGCGAGGCGGGCAAGCACTTCAACGTGTACAAATTCCGCACCATGCGTCAGGACGCGGAGGCGACTGGTGCCAAGTGGGCATCGAAGAACGATCCCCGCGTCACCAAAACAGGCCTGTTCATGCGTAAAACCCGCATTGATGAGATCCCGCAGCTCTGGAATGTTTTGCGGGGCGATATGGGCTTTGTCGGGCCCCGGCCAGAGCGTCCGGAGTTCGTGCCCTGGCTCACGGAGCAGTTGCCGTTCTACGATCTGCGCCACATCATCCGGCCCGGTCTGACGGGCTGGGCCCAGGTCCGGTATGGGTATGGCGCCACGCTGGAAGAAGCTCGCGAGAAACTTGCGTACGATCTCTACTACGTAAAGCATGCGTCCTTGGGCCTCGACCTGCTGATCATGTTCGAGACGGTCAAGATCATCCTTCGCCGCAAGGGCGCGCAATGATTTCCGGGCTGTCCGCGCTGGGCGTTCTTGAGGGCCTGCTGTTCTTCGGATCCATGCTGCTCGTGCTCTACACCTACCTGGGCTACCCCGCAATTGCCGCTGCCATGGCCCGTTGGAAACCGCGGCAGTGGCGGCGTGGCGACCAGCCCTTCGCGGTCAGCATCCTCATGCCGGTCCATAACGGCGCGGGTATTATCCAGGCCAAGATGCGGCACCTGCTGAAGCTTGACCCAGCCATTGTGCGGCAGATCATCGTCGTTTCCGACGGCTCGACCGACGCCACCGCAGACCTGCTCGACGACTTCCAGGACAGCCGCCTGCGCGTGCTGCGCCTGACTGAGCAGGTAGGAAAGGCCGAGGCTCTGAACCAGGCCATGCTGAAGGCCGAGTGTGAGTTACTGCTCTTTATCGATCTTCGCCCCAGGCTCGAAGAAGATGCCATGCGGCGGCTGATCAGCAACTTTGCCGACCCTTCCGTGGGTTGTGTTGCGGGCGAACTGCTGGTGCAAAGCAGCGACCGGCATGACAGCACAAGTGCCGCGGTGGGCGGTGCGTACTGGCGCTACGAGCAATGGATCCGCACCTCGGAAGCCACGTGGGATTCGCCTGTCGGTGTCTATGGCGGCTTCTATGCGGTGCGCCGCCGGCTTTCGCGGCCTTTTCCGTCCGGCCTGATCCTTGACGACATGTTTCAGCCGCTGACCATCATCAAGCAGGGCTACCGCAACGTGCTAGACCGCGGCGCAATGGTCGTGGATACGTGGCCAAGCAGCAAACGCGGCGAGTTTCAGCGGAAGGTCCGTACCCTGGCCGGTAATTTTCAGCTGGTGCGTTGCGCGCCCTGGCTCTTGACCCGCGACAACCGTGTCTGGTTCCAGTTCGTCTCGCACAAACTGCTTCGTCTGGTAGTTCCCTATGCCCTGCTGATTCACTTGGTAGCGGCCTGGTCGCTGTCGCAGGTACACCCGGCTTATGGTCTTTATGCGCTGCTGCAGACTGCTTTTTGGCTGCTTGCGGCGCTGGCGCTGCGCTTTCGCATTCCGGTGCTGCATCGCTTACTTGGTCCAGCCGGCGCTCTGCTCTTACTAAACGCCGCCGCAGTCGCAGGGTTCTACCGTTTCCTGTTCACCAGCGGACCACTCTGGAAGATCTGGTCGCCCGCAACCCCGTCGACCGCGCTGGTGGAGAACCAAGCCGCACTTTGGGGAGGACCGGAGCCGTCTTGACCCCGCTCACGGCATCTCTCCGGTCCGGTCAGCTCTTCCGGTTCTGGATGGGCGTGCTCCCTGACTCCTGCCTGCGGTCTGGTCTGTCACCGCACTTTACTTACGTAGAGCCGCAGGTAGGCAGCATCCATCTGCTCCAGCGTGAAGTGTTCTTGATAGGCATTCTTCGCATAGTTTCCACACCGGCTGCGCAGTTCATCATCCAGGGCCATCTGCACCATAGCGTCCGCCATGCTCGCAACGTTACCCACCGGCGTGCGCAGGCCGCCATCCGACAACTGCAGCACCTCTCGCATGCCACCCACGTCCGTCACGATCGCAGGCAGGCCGATGGACATGGCCTGCAGCAGCGACATGGGCAAGCCTTCCGAAACCGAGGACATAACAAAGGCATCGGCAGCGCGGAAGAAGCCTGCTGTATCCAATCGCTGACCGTAGAACTGGACCCTGCCAGAAACACAAAGTTCGCCGGCCAGCTGCTCAAGTTCAGCCCGTACGGGACCATCGCCTACAATCCACAGTCGCAACTGTGGCACCCGCTGCACCGCCAGCGCAAAGGCACGCAGCAGGGTGGGCAGGTTCTTGATGGCGGCCACGCGTCCCACAAACAGCAGCACAAAGGTGCCGTTCTCTCGCGGCATGGGTGCTGCTTGCTCCAGTGGAGCCGCACCGTTGTACACGCGTATGATCTGCTCCTGATCGGCCAGCGGCGCGGCGCGCAGGTTTTCGCAGGTGATCTCGCAGATGCCCGCGACGTGGTGAACAAAGGCGCGTGCAATCAGGCTGAACTTGATTTCCGCATTGCGGTCGTAGGGAGGCGAAACCAGGCTATGACGCGTGCTGATGACGCGCGCGCCCGCCAGCCACGCGCCCATGGCCGCCTGCAGCGTGGGCGCGGGATTGTGGCAGTGCACCACATCGGGCTGCATCCTGCGAAACAGCCGCAGGTAGCGCAGCATGGTCTTCCAAACGGGTGCTTCGCCCATCAGGTGGACGTGCAGCCCTTCGTCGCGCAACACCTCGCCAAGTGGGCCCAGCCTGCTAAAGGCGCACACGGACACGTCGTGTCCGGCGGCACGCTGTATGCGGCCCAGTTGGGCTACAAGCATCTCCGCACCGCCCAGTTCCATGCTGTAAACCGCGTGCACAATCTTCATGGCTCAAACCAACATACCCGACCGCGTCACTCTGCCGATGGTTACGGTATCGGAGTCAATGCATGAAGCTTCCCAAACATGCAGAGCTGTGGGTGCCAGGCTACCTGCGCAGTCGCCTGCAACGCCTCGGCAGCGGCACGAAACCCAAGCGGCTATGGGTCGCCATTACTGATCACTACGAGCCCATGGGTGGCAGCGTTCCACTGTCACAAGGGCTGGCGCGGGTAGCGCACTGGCAGCGCCGCTGGCCCGAAATCGCAGCCGCAGCACCGCGCGACGCAGGCGGTCAACCGCCAAAATTCACCTTCTTCTACCCGCAGGAGGAGTACCAGCAGCCAGTGGTCTCCGCCTTGGAGCCGATGGTCCGCGCCGGCATCGCCGATGTCGACGTCCACATCCATCACGACGCCGAGACGAACGCTGGTTTCCGCCACAAAATGTCGGAGTTCCTCCAGCGACTGCATGGCGATCACGGTTTCCTCCGTCATCACCATGGGCGGCTGGTTTTCGGCTTCATCCATGGCAACTGGGCCTTGGACAACTCGCGCCCGGATGGTCGCTGGTGCGGCGTCACGGGTGAGCTGCAGGCCCTGCGCGACCTGGGCTGCTACGCCGACTTCACCATGCCGTCGCTACCCTCGCCCACACAGGGCCAGGTGGTGAACCGCATCTACTGGACAAACGGCGACCCGGCCAGGCCGCGTGGCTTCGACCATGGCATCGAGGCGAAAGCTGGTATGGGCGTGCAGGGCAACGGCATCCTGATGATTCCCGGCCCGCTGGGGCTGCGGTTTCGCGACCGCCTGGTGCCACGGATCGAGGCAGGCGAACTGGCCGTCTACGACGCTCCCACACCGTACCGCGTGCAGCGTTGGATCGATCTGGCTCCCCGCATCGGCGAGGACATCTTTGTAAAGCTGTACGGCCACACCGCGCGCGAGGACAATGCCGCCGCGCTGCTGGGCACGGCACCCGGCACCGGCACGCTGGAACGGATGTTTCCCGCCATCCAGCAGGCCGCCGCAGAGCGTCGGCTGGAACTCCACTGGGCCACGGCCTACGAGATGTTCTGTGCGGTGGAGCGCGTGGCCGGCACACCGGGAGTTCCTATGATGGCGACCGTTGCGGGGCCGGTACCTGCATGAACGTTCTACTAATCACTTTCTCCTTTCCGCCAGCGGGCGGTGTAGGCGTGTTGCGCGCGTTGAGCCTGGCAAAGTACCTCCCGGAGAACGGTGTCCGCATCGATGTGTTGACCGCCCGCAACGCACCTGCCGTGGTCCGCGATGAAGGCCTGCTGGCACAATTGCCTGCGTCCGTAACGGTACACCGCACCTGGACGCTCGACCTGCCCTTTGCGCTGCGCAAGGGCATAAAAAAACTGCTGGCGCGGCGCGAGGGCGCAAAAGAGCCTGATGCGAGTGCTGCTGAGCCCGGTAAACCAAACCCGCTGAAGACCTTTGTTGCGAACCTGCTGCTGCCCGACCCGCAGATTGGCTGGCTGCCTTTTGCAGGGCGTGCCGCGGCACGCATCGTGCGTCAACGTGCGATCGATGCGGTCATCATCACGGTTCCGCCGTTCTCGAGCGTCATGCTGGCAAAGCAGCTTCGCAGGCAGTTCCCGTCCCTGAAGATCGTGCTCGATTTCCGCGATGAATGGCTGAACACCACCCTGCAGCTGGTCAGCCTGAATTCCAACCCGAAGGCACGGTTGGTAGCCGAGCGTACTGAACGCGAGGCAGTTGAGGCGGCCTCTGCTGTAGTTGCCGTCACGGAGGCCGCGCGCAACACCATCAGCGCCCGATACACAGGGCAGCCCGCGGGCAAGTTCGTCAGCATTTCCAACGGATATGACGGCGCTGTGCCAACGGCAGCCGTTACGACGCCGCGCGCGGAGGGTGCGCCGGTAACGCTCACCTATCTTGGCTCGGTCTACGGCTCGACCGAACCATCCAGCTTTGTCGAGGCCGTGCTCGGACTACCGATCCATCTGCGTGAACGGCTCTGCATTCGTTTTGTGGGTCACTTTGAAAAGCCGGTGTACCGCGACACGCTGCTGCGGCTGGGCGACACGGTGGAGGTGCGCGGCTTCATGCCGCAGGCCGAAGCGCTGCGCCTGCTGGACGCAACCGACTACGTCCTGCTGTTGTCGCACGACCCGGTCAACGTCTCCGCCAAGTTCTACGACTACCTGCGGTCGGCCAAGCCGATCCTCGCGGCGGTGCACCCGGACGGCGACGTGCGGCGACGCCTGGAGGAAACTCGTGGCGGACAGTGGGCAGACATTGCGGACGTGAACGCGGTCCGCACCATGCTCGTGGCCGCCATTGAGCAGCCGCCAGCGACACATTTCGTGCCCGATCTCGATGCGATTGCACGCTACCACCGCAGGCCGCTCGCGAAGCAGTACGCGGCGCTGCTACAGGGGCTGGTTAGCCCCAGGGCGGGCCTGTGAGGGTCGCCGTGCTCACGCAGTACTTCCCAACTTCTGCGCAGCCGTGGGCGGGCCACTCGGCGTACCAGACGGTGAAGCGGCTGGCACAGTCCTGCGACGTGTGCGCCTTCTACCCTGAGGCGACCTACCCTGCGCTGCTGCGCCCAAAAACTGGGGGGGCGGCGCTTGACCGTAACTGGCAGCCTGCCGGAGTGGTCACAAAGTACATTTCCTATCCCGTGCTGCCAGTCGTGTCGCGCCCGCTGAATGGCTGGACCATCGCGCGTTGGCTGCTGCCGCACGTGCGTGCCTGGCAGCCTGACGTGGTCCTGAACTACGTCGTGTACCCGGACGGCTATGCGGCGATCCGCATCGGCGAGGCGCTCGGCGTGCCCGTGGTGCTGACCGCGATCGGCTCTGACCTGAACCGCATCCCCGGCAGATTGGTTCGCAGCCTGACCCGGTCCACGCTGCGGCGTGCTGCGTTTACCACCACCGTCAGCGGCGACCTGCTCCAGACCGCACAGAGGCTGGGTGCAGACCCCGCAAACAGCGCCGCCATTCTGAACGGCTGCGATACCGCCGTCTTCCACCCGCGTGATCGGCAGGCCGCAAGAGTTGCGCTCGGTGTCGATCCGGATGCAAAGGTGATCCTCTACGCGGGGCGATTAGACGTTCGCAAGGGGCTACGCGAACTGGTCAAAGCCGTTGCAGGCCTGCGTCCGCGACAGGCTAACCTGCGCTGCTACCTGCTGGGCGATGGCCCGGACAAGCCCCTGCTGCAGCAGGCGATCACGCAGCACGGATTAGAGAACACTGTTCTGTTCGTGCCCGCGGCGCAGACCGACACCGTAGCGCAATGGATGGCCGCGGCCGATGTGTTCACGCTGCCCAGCTACAAGGAAGGCTGCCCCAACGTCGTCCTCGAGGCGCTTGCTTCCGGCCGTCCCGTTGTGGCAACCGACGTGGGCGGCATTCCGGAGCTAATGGATGAACAAAGCGGGCGACTGGTGCCTGCGATGGATGCAGCGGCGCTCAAACAGGCGCTGGATGAAACGCTGAATCAGGACTGGTCCGCCGAAAGCATTGCCGCGCTGCACCATCGCAGCTGGCAGGATGTCAGCGACGACCTGTTCGCCATCTTGCAGGCGACACAGCAAGCCCGGTAGCAGACCCACACCTCAGAATCGAGATGTGGGTCACCCTTGCAGGAGAGACAGTGACTACCCCGCGAACAACGCAGACGGTTCGTACTGCCAAGCCACTTCGCTGCGGTACCAGTCGATGGTTTTCTCCAGCCCGTAGTGCAGGTCTGCAACCACCTCATAGCCCAGCATGCGCCGGCTCAGTGAGATATCCGCGAGCGAGTGCTTCACATCACCGTTCCGCTCCGGCTGAAAGTGGATGCCGCCGGTGTAACCAGTGATGTTCTTGATGGCCTCGAACGCGTCCAGCAGCGTGACACGTCTGCCGGTGGCCACGTTGAATACTCGGCCGCTGATGAATGCCGGGGCTTTTGCCGCCAGCAGATTCGCGCTGACCACATTGTCGATGTAGGTGAAGTCGCGGCTGGTCAGGCCGTCGCCAAAGATGGTTGGCGTTTCGCCGCGCATCATCAGCGAGATAAAGCGCGCCAGCACGCCGGAGTATTGCGACGTGGGGTCCTGGCGCGGTCCGAAGATGTTGAAATAGCGCAGCGACACCGTCTCCAAACCATAGGTGCGTGCATAGCTGGTCAGGTAGTGCTCGCCCGCAACCTTCTGCACGGCATATGCCGAGACGGGGTCGGGCAGCATGGTCTCCGTCTTGGGCTGCTCCGGCGCATTACCGTAGGCGGCGGAAGAAGCCGCATACATCAGCCGCTTCACACCGGCCTGGCGCGATGCTTCCAGCACCTGCAGCGTGCCATTCAGGTTGATGTCATTGGTGCCCAGCGGGTCTTCCACGGACTTCGGCACAGACGCAACGGCGGCCTCGTGAAAGACGTAGTCCACGCCACGGCACGCATCGCGCAACGCACCCGCGTCTAAAATGCTCGCTTCACGAAAGTCGATGCGGCTGGCGATCCTATCCAGGTTCTCGCGCTTGCCTGCACTCAGGTCGTCGATGCCAACGACTGTAGCGCCCTGGTGCAGCGCTTCCCTTGCCAGGCTCGAACCGATAAAGCCGGCGATACCCGTGATCAGCAGCTTTGCCATGAAATCCTCCAGATACGACCAGTGCTGCAGTCATACAGCAGTATCGTGATGATACGTGCATGGTTCTGAGACATGTCTTTCACTGTGATGTAAGTGGATATCCAATCATCGGTAACAGTCAGACGCATGTACTCCTGGTTCTATCGGCATGAGTTCTATGCGGGGTTATTTTCTGTCATAGCAAAGGGTACCGCGCTCCTCTGGCCGCTGTACCCTTCTGAATTACATCTGCTTGTAAGTGGTCGCTTCAAGTTTATGCCTGAGCGTAGCGGCGGCGAACGAAACCTCCCACCGAGAGGATGCCCGTGCCCAGCAGCGCAAGCGAGCTCGGTTCCGGCGTGACCTGCACCACGCTGACACCATCCAGCAGCGAGAACGGAGGAACGCCGTTCGGTGTGCCAAGCGCCAGGAAACTAAGCGTTTCGGTGGTGCTGGTGGCGGTGAAGTCAAGATAGGTGTAATGCCAGCCTGTGAAGCCGTGACTGTCATTCGACAGGATCGCCGTGTTGTGGCTCTCCGTGGTGGTGCCGTCTGACAAACTTACCTTGAAACCTTCGGTCGTGCGTCCGTCAAAGCCGTACTGCTGAGCACCGGCATAGTAGAAGTACACCTTGGTTTCCATGCCAACGGTCAGGCCGGTGAGTTGCTGCGAGATGGCAGCCTCTTGATAAACACCGTCCATGCCAAGGAAATTACCGCCCAGCGGGCTGGGTCCAATGCCGTTGGAGACACCGTCCTGCATGCCCCAAAGTGAAACATTGCCTGCGGTACCGTAGGCCTTACCATAGGCGCTGCCAGATGCCGTGCTGCCGGTGTACACAAAGTTATAACCCGGTACCGATCCGCTGCTGCCGTTGGTCCAACCAGTTACCTGCTGCACGGCAGTACCGCCGTCCACGTGGTAATTCAACTGGTTTGATTTGCCGGCTACGGCCAAATCTTCAAAGCCACCATTTACAACATTGATCTTGATTACGTCTGCCTTGGCCGCGGCAGAGCAGCCAAGGCAAACCAGAACAGCAGAGAGGGCCAGACGGGAAGGGAAGAAAAGAGCAGAGAGGCGCATGTAGGGGGTGTCCTGACAATCTGATTTGTAGAAGAGTAAGTCGCCGGGAAGAGCGACTGACCTTCTGTTGTTACGTCATGTTATCGTCGCGGCCAGACGATCAGATTGAAAGGTAAGTCGAAATAAGGATAATTACTTTAACTGCTTCCCATTTTGGTTAGGCGTGCAGGCACTGGTTCTATTTTGGAAATGTACGGGTCCCTGTCGCACAAAGCGACAACATTCAACCTGGGTTCAATGTTATGCACTGGCAAATCGCAACGGGCATTACCGGGCTGTCTGGCAGTTATTTCTTTTTCGCTCGGAAGGGTGCGGCCAGCTGGCCCAGAACAGTTTCTGGCAGCTTCTGCGTAATACCGTAACGCTGCGGGTGCCGGTCTCCCGGCAGATGCAGCGTACCGAAGACGCGGTCCAGAAGCGGCAGCATCGACGCGAAATTCTTGTTGTACAGATCGTGATGATCGTTGGTGTGGTGCCAGTGATGGAAGGCCGGCGATGCTACAAGGTGTTCCAGCGGCCCCATGCGCCACCGGATATTGCTGTGGATGAAGAAGCCCCACACGGTTCCAACCAGGATCACAAGAACAGGGATCAGCCCGGCGGCACCGCGCACCGGTTCAGCCAGACCCAGCAGGTACATGGGCACCAGGCCGCACAGCCTGGTAAAGACAATATCGACCGGGTGGGCGCGCGTGTTGACCAGAAAGTCCATGTGCTCGGCGCTGTGGTGCACCGCATGAAAATCCCATAGAAAAGGCAATTCGTGGCTCCAGCGATGCCCCCAGTAAAACCCGATCTCGCCCACCACCAGCGACAGCCCCGCACGCAACAAAATAGGGAGTCCGTTCACCCACCGCAGATAGGCACCGGGCACCAGGTGCAGCACGCCAAAGGCCAGCAGTGAGATGGGCACGGAGAGCAGAACCGCGGGTAGAAGGCTGCTGAGGAAGTAATAGAACAGGTCCGCCGCCACATCTTTGCGGAGCACTTTTTTCGGGTGGACCGCGAAGAGGCGCTCCAGCGGTGTAAAGATCACCGCAAGCAACAATAGCCACACAGACAGACGAAACACCTGCACCACGCCGGCGGCTACACGCGGGTTGAGTTGGCTGAATGCTTCAGGCATGGCGGGTCCATGGGCGGCTGTGCGCCCTAACCATCACAACGCTTATCGGCAGCAAACGGATTCACAAGGATCAAAACCCCAATATCACTTTGGGAAATTGTGGCGGCTGTTTGGCAAAACCGCCGCCAGCAGGTGTCCGCCGCTTCCCAGGCAGCGGAGATCGTCGTGCCGTCCGGCAAAATAGCGCGCGTTAATGGCGTCTCGGTCCAGGTCTTCCTGCACCTGCCAGCCATTGGCGGCGAGTTGTACATGCAGTTCACCGGGGAGAAAGAAGCTCTGGAACGGCTCCCCCGCGGCGGCTACACGGGCTGCCAGCGAGTCAAAAGCCAGCTGTTCACTGTGCGGCAAGGCCGAACGCGGCAGGCTGTAGTCCATGACCAGCACGCTGCCCGCCGCTAGGCCGGAGAGGTAGAGCAGCGTAGCCGCGAAACTGCCAGGCGAAAGATATGGGACAACACCCAGCCACCCGATCACCGCCGGCACGCTGCCATCGAAGCCTGCCGCTGACAGCCTGGAGCGGAGAGGATCGACCTGCAGATCCATGGGAACGTGCACGACCGACGACGGAATGGGGATCCCGGCGGCATTCAGCAAAGAGAGTTTCCATGCCTGGGTGTCCGGATGATCGACCTCGAAGACGTGGAGTCTTCTGTGGGGATTTCGGTAGGCAAAGGTATCAAGTCCCGCGCCCAGCAAAAGGTACTGCGTCACGGCACCGGTATGCACGGCTGCGTGCAACGTGTCTTCCGCAAACCGCGAACGCGCGACCAGAAATGCCCGCAGGGATTTTGAGTGGGGGCGGCGCGGCGCGCGAAGATCGCTCGACGCCGAGCCTAGACTGCTCCTGTCCATCCCGAGAATGCGCAGCGCCAGCGGATCGGGAAACACGGGCGGATCATCCACCAGCTGGTGCACCGCGCGGCGCAGGGCCACGCGGTACGCCGTTCGGGATGGTGTGCCTGCCTGCAGAGCTATGACAACCTGTCAGCCGTACTGGTGATCTTCTAAGTCCGGCTACTGCACGATCAGCGTAAATGTTGTGCTGCCGGTGATCGAAGCGTTCGACAAAGATACTGCCGTAATCCTGAGGCTATACGTGCCGGTCGTGACAGAAGAATTGGTCGACGTGGTTGTAGTCGGCGTCGGCGTCGGAGTAGTGGTCGTGCTCCCGGTACTGGTTGATGTTCCACTGCCGCATCCGGCAAGCCCGAAAGCCAGCAAAGAGGCTCCGATCAGGCTGAGCAGCGACCTGGGTACGCGGCGGCGCAGGGCGAAACACCCCAGCACGCCCGCAGACAGCACAAGCAAGCCAGTCCGGGGCAAGGTCTGCGTCTGTGGTGTGGGCACCGTGCTGTTGGATATGGGGATGCTGCCTGCGCTGGAACACGTCGAAGCCGTGTTGATGGTTAGCGTGGCCGTCTGCGTAGCGTTCGCTGCCAAGGACAACGTACTTGGATTAAGGCTTAGGCAGTACGGAAAGGTTGACGATGTGGAACTGAGAAGTGTTCCCCTGAAGCTGAGAGAACCAGTAAACCCCGAGGAAGTCACGGTAATGGCCTCAGTCCCGCTGCCCCCCGCGCTGATGGTCAGGGTAGCGGGTGAACTGCTCAAACTGAAGGTGCTTGAACTGCTGGAAGCTGTCAGGCTCAGAGTGGACGAAGCAGGCGCGTAGGTACCGTCGCCGGAGTAGGTCGCGACAACAGTATGTGCACCCGCCGTTGTAAAGCCGCCTGTCAGCGTGTAAGTGGCTAAACCTGAGGTAAGTGCCACCGCAGACCCTGAGACCGCCCCGTCAACGGCAAACATCACGGTGCCGGAGGGTGTTCCGTTCGCACCGGTTGCCGCAACATTGAAGGTAACTGCCGCATTAGTCAGGGGCGTGGTGGTGGATGCGGAAAGCGAGGTGGTAGCAGTATTGCTGCTGGTAACAGTGGCCGCCTGCAATGCCGTACGCAAAGCGGGTATAGCGATCGAGCCCAGACCGGTGACCAGGTCGTAACCGGCAGTGGTGCTGTAGCCCAGGGTGCCGGTGGTGCAATCCAAGGTGCCAACCGTGCAGGACACGATGTTTGTACCGCTGGTAATGTCGTGAAAGATGCTGCTGCCGGCAGTGCCCGCCGCAAGGGCATAGAGGCTTGGATTGATGTTGCCCAGCGCCCTGCCACCGTTTGCCTGCTCCACAATGGCCAGCATGCCGGCGAACGTGGGTGCCGCAGCAGAAGTGCCGCCCACAGCGCCACCGTCTGTTGTGGCGCCCGGCGTAAAGCTCTTGGTTCCGCTGGTACAGGGGGCAGTTGCATCACAAACCAGGTAAGCATGCTCCTGCACATTTGCCGGGAACGAGACATCCGGCACGTCACGGTGGTTATCCGCGGGTACACCCGTGCCTGCCTGCCACGACGGCTTGCCGAACAACTTGCTGACACCGCCTCCGCTGGAGGTGAAATCCTTGTTGCGGCGGCTCGCCGTATCGTTCCACGCGACTTCCGGCATGTAGCCGATGGCAGAACCAAGGTAGGTGTTGTTTGTGCTGCTCCAGTAGGTGCTGGCATCGTCTGATGCGGGCAGCGTGGTCCCACCGATGCCGGTCACATAGAGCGACGATGCCGGATAGGATACGGTAAGTCCGCCGGTTGCTACCGTGGGTGACGCACTGCTCTCACAGCTGGCCGCGCCTGAATCGCCGGAAGAGACCATGATCGTCTGCCCCTGCGCGTTGGCCTGGCGCAGAACGGGTTCCAGCGTGCTGTTGGCGTAAACGGCGTTCTCTTCCTCGCATCCGCCGTAGCTAAGCGACAGGATGGGTGCAAGGTTCTTCGTAACCGCGTACGTCAGAGCGTCGAAGACACCATTGGTGTTGCAATTGGTGGTTGCGCTCAGGACGCTGCTGCTGGTGGTCGCTGTGCAGCCCGTGTAGATGAACTGCACGGACGCACCGGGTGCATTGCCGCTGGCGTATTCCAGGTCCAGTTCCGATTCACCCTCGTCGAATTCGACCCGGTTGGAAACGCCGGTGTTGGGCACCAGCACCATGGTGGGCAGGGTTACCGTCTGGCCGGTCTTCTGCTGAAAGTAGGTCAGCTGGGTGGTATCGACGGCAGACTGGCCAATGATGCCAATCTTGATGCCCGTACCGTCATAGCCTGAGCCGATCAGGGTATTGCTGCCGTAGATCTGGCGCAGATCCCATGGCACCAGGTAGTGGCCGCTGGTAGCCGTGGTGTACTGCGGTGACACAGTGGCGTCTGCGGTGACGGCACGGCTTGCTTGCGGTGTCGCCAAACGGTAGCTGCTCAACCCATCCACGCTGCCTACTACCGTGGCAAGCGAGGCCGGCAACTGGATACTGTCACTGTTCTCAAAGAAGGCCTTGCCGCTGCGCCGGTACCATTGCATATGGACACGGAACGCTGCTTCCACCGCCGATGCCGTGCCGGTAAACACAATGCGGTTGCGGCTGTCCGCCACAGACTGCACCAGAAATCCACGCGACTGCAGCCAGCTCTGCAGCAGAGCGATGTCCGCGTCTGCCACGCCGAACCGATTGCCAAACTGAGCCGGCGTCAACCACTTATGGTAGCTGGGGGATGAGGGGTTCTGCTGATCGCTCAGTAGCTGCGTCAGGTCGGCATCCTGCTGGGCGGTGGGCTTCAACACCAGCGACATGGCGGTCAGGGCCGTTTCGCCCGGCAAGTCTCCCATGGCTTCCGCACGTGCATGGTGGCCGGTAGCACCCCCGCTCAACGCCACACGGCTTTCCGTTGTGGCGGGCATGCTGAGCAATCGGCGGGTAGGATGCTGTGCGGGTACAACCACGGCGCACGGCGCCAGGACGGCAAACAACAGGGTACGAATGAAGCAGAAACGCGTGAACATGAGCAAGCCTTTGCCGAAACAGCACTTGAAGTTGCTGAAAGATGGTGACCCGTAGTGGGTCATTGCACGCGCAGTTCCGGTCCTCTTGTCAGACGGATGTTGTTGCTCACAGAAAGCATCGGTCAGCCGGGCTGTCGCTTAGAGGCGCTTAACCTTGCCATCCGTTTCACACGGTGAAAGTTCCTGGAGTTTACCGGCGCCTGCGCATGGCAATCACACACACATCCAATCAAAGGCACGCCCAAGGTATGTCTTCAGTTCTTTACGCGGAACAACCGCATCCAGAAAGCCGTGCTTAAGTAGAAATTCTGACCGCTGAAAGCCTTCCGGCAGTTGCTGGCGAATCGTCTGCTCGATAACGCGGGGACCGGCAAAGCCGATCAGTGCGCCTGGCTCCGCAATGTTCAAGTCGCCCAGCATGGCAAAACTGGCCGTCACGCCGCCCGTGGTTGGGTCGGTCATCAGGCTGATATAGGGTACGCGCGCGTCCGCAAGCCTGCCCAGCGCGGCAGAGATTTTAGCCAACTGCATCAGGCTGGCGATGCCTTCCATCATGCGCGCGCCGCCGCTGGCGGAGATAATCAGCAGCGGGTGCCCTGTTTCCTGCGATCGATCCACCGCGCGTGCAATGGTCTCGCCCACCACCGCGCCCATTGATCCGCCGATGAAGCTGTACTCCATGGCCGAGATGACGATCTCGCGCTCACCCAGCCTGCCGACCGCATTTACGATGGCATCATTCAGGCCGGTTTTTGCCTGGGCCTCCGCAAGTCGGCGCTTGTACGGCTTCAGGTCACAGAACTCCAGCGGATCGGTCGAGCGCAACTCCAGGTCGACCAGTTGGTAGCCGGGTTCCAGCAGGTTATCGATGCGGGTGCGGGCGTCCATCTTGAAGTGGTAGCCGCAGTGCGGACAAACCTGCAGGTTTGTCTCCAGCTCCGCACGAAAGATGGCTTTGCCGCAACTGGGGCACTTCGCCCACAGCCCTTCGGTACGAACCGTCCGCTCTGCATCGCTGACGATCGCATTGTCCTGCCGCTTAAACCAGGTCATCGATCAGTAGTTTACCCGCTTTGTATGGCCGTGGCAGCAACAAAGCCCGGCACGGAGCCGGGCTTGCTTATTGCGTTGAATGTGCTGAAGGCGTCGAGGCACCAATAGCAGATCGTCAGATGCGCATGGGCATCAGGATGTAGCGGTACTTCTGGTCCTCGTTCGCGTCTTCGGGGCGCATCTGCCCGGCGGACTGGGCGTCCTTGAACTCCAGCCGCACCTCGCCCGCCGTGCCGATTGCCTTCAGGAAGTCAATCAGGTACTGCGAGTTGAAGCCGACCACCAGCGGATCGTAATTATAGGGCGTTTCGATGATGTCTTCTGACTCACCCGAGTCCGTCGACTGCGAGGAAATGCGGAGTTCGTTCTGCTCCAGCCGGATCTTGATCGCACCCGAACGCTCGTCAGCAAACTGCGCCACGCGCTGCAGGGCACCCATCAGGTCTTCGCTGCGCACAATGACGAACTTATTGTTGTCGCGCGGCAGGACCGCCTCATAATTTGGGAACTGGCCGGTCAGCTTGCGGCTGGTCAACACACGACCGCCCATGCGGAAGAAAAGGGTGGTTTCGTCGTCGGCAAACTCGACGATGTCGTCTTCTTCGCCGCTGCCGCTTGCCAGCAGGCTTTGCAGTTCACCCAGGGCTTTACGCGGAATCAGCGTCTTCTTCTCGCCGGAGATGCCTTCCAGCGTCTCGCCCAGGCGCTCAATGTGCGCCAGTCGATGGCCGTCCGTGGCCACCATGGCCATGCTCTCGGCCTTCAGAACCAGCAGCGCGCCGTTCAGGGTGTAACGCGACTCCTCGCTGGAAATGGCAAAGATCGTCTTTGACACCATGCTGCGCAGCGCGGGGGCAGCAATCTTGACGGCGGAAGCGGCGGGGAACTCAGGCACCTGCGGAAAGTTCGCGCGGGCCATGCCGACCATCTTGGTGTTCGACCGGCCGGCGCGGATCTGTACCCAGTGGTTGTCCTGCAGCTTGATGCTGATCTCGCCCTCGGGCAACAGGCGGATGTAGTCGTACAGTTTGCGCGCGGGCACGGTGCAGGCACCGGGCTTTTTTACCTTGGCCGGGCAGCTGGTGCGCAGGCTTTGGTCCAGATCGGTGGCGGTAATGGTCAGCCGTTCGCCCTGAGCCTCGAACAGAAAATTCGACAGAATCGGGATGGTCGTCTTGCGTTCCACCACGGACTGCGCCGCGGTCAGTTCACGCAGCAGTTCGGCCCGCGATACGGAGATTTCAAGATTGCCGACGGGCGCGGCTCCTGTGTTTTCAAGCGCAAGGGGCGAGGCGGTGGTGGACACGGCGTGGACCTCCAGAAGTCATGCGAACAATCAAGATGATGAGGACAGAACACGGCGAAGATCGTGCGAACGCCGGACTCGGGTGCTACTGAGCCTAACACCGCGACGAACGCATTTCTATGGCGGAAACGCGCTGCCGGGCCTAGCTGCCTGGTGCTCTCAGGTACGTCATCGTAGCCCGGGCCGCAGGTGTGGAAGGCAAGTTTTTTTCCGGAAAACGCGGTACATCGTAGCTACCCTTTCATCGTCGTGGCTGCATACCTCTACTGCTTCTAAAAGAAGGTTTTAACAGGAGGTTTTACTCGTCGCCGTAGTCGTTGCCTTCGCAAATGTGGAAAGCTGGCCGAAGTGTTGTAAACACGAGGGTTGTAATGTGTACGTGATTTCAAAAAAGAGACCTGTAAAAAGGGAAAGGCAGGACGTTAGGACAACTCCCGCGAAGAGGGAGGTATTGTTCGCGGAAATTACACAGGGCCTGAGGGAAGTTGAGGCAGCCACAGGGTGCGGGTAAGTGGAAAGCGCGCGTGAAATAGCATTTTGCGGGGCTATTTGCGCCGAACGGCTGCACATCAACGGCAAAACAGCTGAGGATTAATCGGCATTTACACGCTTTCCACAGAATCGGAGAGCCTGTGCAGCGGGCGTTCTTATCCCTCGATCAATCCACCCTAAATAACCGCAGAAGACGAAAGATTGAGTACGAAGCAGGACCAGAAACCGGGTGAGAGACGCGAAATACCACCGCGGGCATAGTCTCGTAAGCAGCGCAGTGTCTGCGCCAGTTCCAATGGAGTCGGCTCCCCATGATCCTTAAGCGAAGTGTTCTTGCACATGCCTGCCTGGCAGCAGCGTTTTCGGCTGTCGCAATTCATGCTCAAACGGGCACTGCTACGCCCTCGCCTGTTCCGCCCCGCCCCGCTCCTGCGCCGGGAGTAATCGCCGCGCACCCCGACTGGCCCAAGGCGAACCCGGACGATGTGAAGAGCCCGGAGGCGATCATTGCGGCCCTGTCTGCCAGCATCTCGGGTGACGCGGGCAAGCCGCGCGACTGGAATCAGTTTCGATCGCTCTTTGTGCCGGGCGCGGGCCGTATGGTGATCACGCGGGTGCCGAAGATCGGCCCTGCAGACGTGACCGTGCTGTCCATGGAGGACTACATCACCCGCTCCAACGGCAGCACACCGCAAAGTTTCTTCGAGATTCCGATTGCCTACGACACGCAGACGTTCGGTCGCATGACGCACGTGTACGAGTCCTACGGCCTGCACCACACCCGTACCGATGAACCGTACGTGCGCGGTGTCAACAGCTTTGAGCTGCTGTCAGACGGCACACGCTACTACGTGCTGCAGGTGTACTGGGACACGGAGCGACCGGACAATCCTCTGCCTGCAACGCTGACTGGTCATTAAATTAGCTGTAAACAGCGTCCATCCAGTCTGTGTTGGCCGTCCGCATTACTTACGCAGCAGTACCACAGGCATGAAGAAGTTCGAGATTGGGCAGCAAGAAGTTGGAAGCTCATTGAGCAGTACGCCCACACGGGCAAGGTACCTGGTTCGCTTTGATCTTTAATTCAGCGTTTCCATTAATTTGCTCAGTGTACTGTTCAGCGCCTTGTCGGTGCGCCGCTGTTCATCGATCTTGGCGATGGAGTGCATCACGGTGGTGTGGTGCTTGCCGCCGAACTGCCTGCCGATTTCGGGCAAAGACGCTTCCGTCATCTGCTTGGCGAGGTACATCGCAATCTGCCGCGGTACAACGATCTGGCGCGAGTTGTTCTTCTGTTTTATTTCGCTGATCTTCATGCCGAATGACTCGGCGACGGCGCGCTGGATGGCTTCGATGGTGATCTTACGCACCTGCGTATCGATGAACTGCTTCAGGCATTGCTGCGTGGTAGCCAGCGTGATCTCGACGTGATGCATGCTGCACCACGCGATCAGCCGAATCAGCGCGCCTTCCAGTTCACGCACGTTGGTACGTACGTTGCTGGCGACAAACATGGCCACATCGGTTGGCAGCACGGTTTGTTCGCTCTCCGCTTTCTTCTGCAGAATGGCGACCTTGGTCTCGAGATCTGGCGGCTGGATGTCCGCAATCAGTCCCCACTCGAAGCGCGAACGCAACCGGTCTTCGAAGTTCGCGAGCTCTTTGGGCGGCCGGTCGCTGGCGATCACGATTTGCTTCATGCTCTCGTGCAGCGCGTTGAAGGTATGGAAGAACTCTTCCTGGGTACGCTCCTTGCCGGCAAGGAACTGGATGTCGTCGATCAGCAGGACATCGACCGTGCGAAAGCGGTCGCGAAAGCCTGTCATCTTGTCGTAGCGCACGCTGTTGATCATCTCGTTGGTGAACTTTTCACCGGAGACGTACATGATGCTTGCGTGCGGGTTGCGGCGCTTGACCTCGTGGCCGATGGCCTGCATCAGGTGGGTCTTGCCCATGCCCACGCCGCCATACAGGAACAGCGGGTTATAGGCCTTTGACGGCCGCTCAGCCACAGCCTGCGAAGCGGCATGAGCAAACTGGTTGCCGCTGCCGATGACGAAATTTTCGAACAAATAGCGTGAGTTGAGCTGGGCTGCGGTGTTCCAGTCGAAACGTGCCTGCTCCGTGGTTGGCGCAGGCGGTATTGCAGACGGTCGATGGTTGCCTAGTGAAGAAGATGCAGCAGACTGCTGGCCAGCGCTTTGCGGAGCGTTCGGCGAATGCGACGGCACGGGCGCAAACCCGCCGTCCTCACGCGTCTTCGGTGCGGAGGGGTCGTCCTCTACCGTGACAAAACGAACCTCGTCTACTTCGAGCCCATGGTGGTCGACGGCTTCTTGGATCAGGTCTGCGTAGCGGTCACCAATGTGTTGAAACTGTGCGGAGGGGATGCGCACAAACAGCGTTCGTCCACTCATGTGGGAGAAACGCGTGGGCTTCAGCCAGGTGTGGAACGACTGGCGGTTGATCTTCATCTCCAGCGCGCCCAGAATGCGCGTCCAGGCGTTTTGCATGGGCAGTACCGTTGAAGCCGTAGGAGCGAAAGACATCAGCATGGTTCCCTTGTGTCACTCCGTGTTGTTCAACGGTGACGTCCACTGCCGCCTGCCAAAGCGCCTGCAGGCCAAGCAAAATTAGACAAAGAGGCCTGCACCACGCGGGAGAGGATCGCGTTGAGGAGGACTCTTGAAGACCGTCGGCGATGCCGTAACAGGACCGATCGGTAAGCGTCGCAGTGTTCTGGAACAACCTCGTTCTCCAGCTATGCAGCCCGGGGGAACGAACCTGATAGTAGCACGCAGAAGCCGTCATCCTGGATCGCAACATCATCAAATTGTTTCTGCAAAATGCACTTGCACCAAAGCTGGTGAAAGGTGTTCCACAATGCATCTGCCGTCTATTTAAGCGAGTGATTTCTCTTGCCTATGACCGCCATCTTGATGTATCCGAGAATGCGGCAGCCGCTCCATGCTGTAAGGTGCAACGTATGGGCAACGCTTGGAAGTTGCCGCAAAGCCTATACCATTTCTAGCCGCTCGGTACTCCACCCGCTGCACAGCGCGGTACTCCAATATAAGTTACGACCGCGCGATCAAGATCATTACCAAGGATGCCGTTCATGGTGCCGTGTGGCGAATAGCCTTGCCAGTCCTGCAAATTCTCGTCTGATGCAAACCCTTTGTGGTGACCGCAAGGTCGCATTCGCCAGGTGCCGCACTGTGCGGTCGTCGTGTTGCGCATAGCCTGACAACTGCACAGTCGCCAATGCCATGTTTCCGTCGTCAATCCGTGAAGGCAGCGTGCTCTCCTCAAAGGAGCAGGTTTACGACAGCCAAGCGTCCAACAGGCAGGAATCGGCCCGAACTTGTTCCACTTCGACCCGTACTTTTTTACTTAGTGTAAGTTCCCCAAATCCTATAACTCGCGTTTTCTAAATCACGCGGATCACTAGTAACATGGCAAGCATACTTACAGCGCATGTTATAAGCGGTCGGGTGACTTTGCTGCCATTGAGGATGAAGTTTTTGGGCACCGTTCCCGTCAGACCGTCGCAGCAGAAGCACTCGCCTTCGCGCTAGTGCGGACAAGGAGTTGCTTCTGCCGGAAGAGGCTCATTGCCAAGCGAAGCGGCGACATGATGCAAGCGGCAGTGCCTCGGTCGTAAGGGCTGACTTCCGTTGCTGTGGAACTTGCGGTACCATAAGACGTTGTCCGCCGATGCGCCGCGCTGACTGTCAGCTGCGATGCGGTGGCCGGCAGGGCTGTACACCCGCCGCATGGACACCAAACTTTACATCTCAGTGTTTCTTTCACCTGAGAGCAGGAGAACAGTTCCATGCCGAAGCGCACTTTTCAGCCGAACCGTCGCCACCGCGCGAAGACCCACGGATTTCTGACCCGCATGAAGACCAAAGCCGGTCAGAATGTCCTGAACCGCCGCCGCGCAAAAGGCCGTCATAAGATTGCGGTTTCCGCAGGTTTCCGCGACTAGCTTCCTAGTCTCACAACTGTTTGTGATCCAAAGACGTGCCGGCGATGGGTGTCTTTGCACTTGCTTACTGACTGTAAACACTTTGATTGCCATGGCTGATAAAGTCACCGCCATCCCCTTTCCGAGTCTGCGGCTGCGCAGGCATGCTGACTACCAGCGTGCCTACAATGCGTCACGCAAGCAGCACGCGCGTGAGATGAGCTTCTTCTTCGCGCGGCGTGACGGTATGCCCGCAAGGCGGCTCCATCCGGATGAGACTCTGTTTCAATTAACAGCCGGACCGCGCATCGGGTTGACGGTCGGCAAGGTTATGGGCAAGGCCCACGACCGCAACCGTATGAAGCGTCGCCTGAGAGCAGCAGTAGCGCTCCACGCGGGGGAACTGGCGGGCGTGCCTGTGGATGTCATCCTTCATCCGCGGCGCAGCGTGCTGTTGCTTGACTGGGTGAAGCTGCAGGCCGAAGTTCAGCAGGTTTTTCGCATCGTACGCCGAGGCGCCAACTTCCCGGACGATGGCGGCGGGAAAGCCGCAACATACTCGAGCAAACAGGGGCGCACCAGGCCCAAGACGCCATCGACAGCCGGGGGGAAGAGGCGTTGAACAATCCCGTCGCACGCGGAGCCTTCCTGCTCTACCGCAGCATCGTGTCGCCGCTGCTGCACAGCACCGGCGTGGCCAACTGCCGATTCCAACCTTCCTGTTCGGAGTATGCAGAAGTCGCCGTCGCTCGATTCGGTGTGTGGCGTGGCGGATGGTTGGCGCTTCGCCGCCTGGCACGCTGCCACCCGTTCAGCAGGGGCGGACTGGACAACGTACCGGCCTAGCAGCCAACCGCAGAGCAGCTACTTGAAGAGTTTAAGAAGGGCGGCCTGCAACGCAGGCCGCC
>CAXTFT010000006.1:18137-44516 GCA_964243585.1 uncultured Terriglobus sp. | reverse complement strand
TGCGGGCGCCTTTTTGACCGTACTTCTTGCGCTCCTTGATGCGGGCGTCGCGGGTCAACAGGCCATCGGCCTTCAGGGTCTTGCGCAGCTCAACATTGAACTCGAGCAGAGCGCGGGCAATGCCGAGCTTGACCGCGTCAGCTTGTGCCGTGACTCCACCACCCTTGACGGTGGCCACGACGTCGAACTGACCGGTCACATCACCCGTCACCAGGCTGCGCTTGGCGGCGAAGCGCTGCTGCTCTGTCACAAAGTAGACATCCATTTCCTTGCCATTGACCTTGAACCCACCATTGCCGGGGCGAAGGAACACACGTGCGATTGCCGACTTACGACGGCCCGTTCCGTAGTACTGAACCAGATCTGCCATATCCCTATTCTTTCCTTGAACCTGTTACGCCGTAACCACGAGCGGCTGAGGCGACTGTGCGTCATGCGGGTGCTTGTCGCCCTTGTAGACCTTTAGCTTGGTCGCCATTTGGCGGCCCATCTTGCTCTTGGGCAGCATGCCCTTGATCGCCTGCTCCACGATCGCCTCAGGGCGGCGCGCCAGCAATTTCAGGAACTCTTCTTCACGCAGACCACCGGGGTAACCCGTGTAACGGCGGTAGAGTTTTTGCTGTGCCTTCAGGCCTGTGAGGACAATCTTTTCCGCGTTGATTACGATGACGTGGTCACCAGTATCAATATAGGGAGTGTATTGTGTGCTGTTCTTGCCGGAGAGCACGCGGGCAGCCCCACTTGCCAGGCGCCCGAGGGTCTTACCACTGGCGTCCACCACAAACCACTTGCGTTCCAAAGTCTTTGAACTAGGTACAAACGTCGACATCGAGTCTTCCTTCTAACGAACCAGAGATACAAAATCTAACTACAACTCAACCAATGTCGTACACACGCAGAGAACAAAAACGGCCCCCCTGCGTTGAGTGCTGTGTGAAGTGTTTCCAGCTGCCGATTCCCGTGCGTGATGCCCCGGCACTTAACGGCCTGTAAACTTGACCGGACCTCCTGGAAGGTCACAGGCCATCCCGCAGGGCCACCGCGTTTCGTCTACACCCTCTTACCGAGTTCGGGAACGGGCGTGCAGGTGCGAAATCTGCGCGAGTTCTTAGCATAGCGAAGGGTGCCTGCCTCGTCAACAGCGGCACTTATGTTTGGTCAGTTCTTGTTTGCTGCACTTCTTGGGCCGAAGAGCGAGTTACGGGTTTGCGGCGTCTTGGCTCTGGGCCCTGTTTCCCGTCGAGCCGGTAGACGATCATCAGGTTGCGCTCCGGGTCATCCATCGCCGGAAACGACGCGACGCGGGTAAGCCGATAGAAGCGAGTCAGCGCCTCCATCTTGTCGTCTTCGACAAAGTTCCATGTCACGAACCATCCCGGCTTGTAGACCGCGATCCGGTCTTCCAGGTCCATGGTGCCGAAGTCGTCGCAGATTGACGGCACGCCGGTCATCAGTGACAGATTGCTGCCTGAAATGGACAACACAGTGTGACTGTGTGCGGGTTCCTGCTCGACGATGCGTCCGATGCGCTCCGCGGCAGTCTGAAAGCTGTATTCAGGGTGCAGAACATATGCCAGGGTGCTGCGCGTCTCGAACGCCAACAGCCCAAGCAGCAGTAACGATGCAGTAGCGGAGAACACCCGCGGGTTCCACAAACGCAGGTGCATGGAAGCGCGCACCAGCAACAGCAGCATAGGAATCGCCACGACCAGGTAGTAGCGTGGCTGAAAGTTTGCATGAAAGGCAATGTAGCTCAGGTATCCGGCGGTCCACAGCACCAGCGACGCAAAGACTGGGTCTTGCCAGGCACGGGGCCGAAATGCAGCGACAACAATCGCCACCAGCGCAAGAGGGTACAGCAGCGGGCCGATCCACATGCCGTCCTGCAGCGTCTGCCACACCACGGCCCAGAAGGTGTCGCGGGTAATCGCCGTGTATGCGTTCGCGGTAAACAGGTAGCGGACATCCTGCAGAAAGCCGCCACGCACCAGCAGAAAGAAGTACAGCAGCCCCGGCAGAACACCCGCAGCTGCAGCTACGGCAGTGTCACGCAGTACTTTGCGGGGCTGCCAACCAGACGCGCTCCCCAGCATCCAGCAGATCGATGGCAGCAAAAACATCGCCGTCGTCTTGGTGCCGACCATGAGTGCGGCAATCAGTCCAACACCCACAAGCCGGCCCATGCGGGCCAAGCCTGCCTGCGAAGCACGCAGTGAGCGGGCCAGCAGCAAGGCGAGCAGCAGCCAAAGGATCAGCAGCGGCTCAAGGATCGCCATGCGGGTAAATGCGTATAAAAAGGAGCTTGCGGTTAGCAATGCCAAGGCGGCTGCGGCAAAGATGCGACCGGTACCCTCACGCTGACCCGCCAGCGGAGAACGCAGCAGAACGTATCCGCACACAAGAATGCCGCCAAAGACGCAAACTGCCAGCGTGCGCGCTGCCACGATGCCAACGCCGGTAAAGCGAAAGACCAGCGCCTCAAGCAGGGGCCAGACGGGTAACGCAGCACCGGGATTGAAGTCACCAGGCAGGTGCCAAGCGCCTCGCAGGTAGTAGCGAATGGCGGCATCGCCGTACCATCCTTCGTCTGTGTACTTGGCCCAATCCATCCAGGGCGAACGGTTTGGAAAGTCGGCGCGCAGGTGAACAAAGTGCAATAGGAACAGAGCAAGTGCGAACAGCATAAGACAAGCTTCGACCAGTCTGTACCGGTTCTGCAGCCGCTCTGCCTGACTCATACCTTTGTGATGCACTCCGGGGCGGCCTGTTTACCGGCCAGAAGATGACAATAGCCTTACTCGTAGGAAAGCGCTTCGATCGGATCCTTGCCAGCTGCTTTCAGCGCCGGGTACAGAGCGCCGAACATGGCTCCCACCAGCGCAATGGCGCAGGCTGCCGCAACCCAGCCCGGCGTTACGGCAAACTCAAGCACCGGGATGCGAATGTGCAGGATGCCCTTGAGCAGGTACGTAACGGCAACACCAACGGTGATGCCGCAAACTGCCAGCAGGCCGGATTCGCGCAGCACGATGCCAACGATGTAGCCCTTCGAAGCACCTAGCGACTTTAAGATACCAATCTCGCGCGTTCGCTCCATGACTGCCGTGTACATGGACTGGAAGATGACCAGGAAACCGATGACAACGGCAATGCCAATAACGACGCGCAAGCCAATGTTGAAGGCCGGCAGCTTTTCGGGCGTTAGCTGCGAGAGAAACTCATCCAGCGTTTGCACATCCCACTGCTGCAGGCCGTCGGTCTTTTTGATTTCGTCACGGACGGCGTTTTGGTACTTTGGTATGTCTTCTGTCTTTATGTAAAACAGGCTGCAACGATTTTCCGTTCCGTTGATCGCATTGATGGTAGCGAGTGGAATAAATTTGCGCCCACCCTTGCCATGCTCCACGATGCCGGAGATGGTAAACATGCGGCCAAGCACAGACGTTCTGTCGCCGACATGGATGTTCTTCCCGCGGCTGGCGAACACGTCATCAACGATGATGCTGTCATTGTCGGTGAACGGTCCGCCCTCCACGAAAACAAAGGGCTTCAACGCATTAAAGCTGGTGTAATCGATGCCCCAGATATTTTCCAGGTTCCCGCTGGCCGTCAGTTGGATGTAAACCGGCGCAGCTACCTGCACGTGCGGCAGCGCTTCCAGCACCGTTTCTACTTTGGCAGAAGCGGGCGCACCGCTCACACCGATCAGGTTCGAGGTGGTGCCCGGCTTTGCGATTACGTCCCCGCCAATGCCGCTGGTGCGGGTTTTCTGCCCGTTCAGCATGCCAAGCATAATGGCCGCGATGGAAAGGATCATGATGACTTCGATCGCAACGGCCAATGCCGAAATAAGCGAACGCAGCGGACGGTGGACCAGGTTTCCGACGACCAGACTGTTCATAGGCAGTCCCGATTGTACGTTGCGCAGCCGGTCACGCCCTTTGCAAATCGCGCTTGCCAAGGGTGACAAGGTTGCCGAGTACCGGCGCAAAGTAGGTGCTGATCAACGCTGCGGAAATTAACGCAACCGAAGTGGTGGAGATGGCGTACGTCGTCATGCCGAGCATACCCTCGGCCGCCGCATGCGTGAAGTAGAGCACATACACAAGTCCCCACTGGGTCTTGGCAATGCTGCCGGACACGGAATCGCAGACATAGCACATGGCAAAAATCATGATACCCAGGATCAGGGTGACACCCAGCCAGCCCGCTGTGTGGTATCCGTCTGCATACAGCGTGAAGGAGATGCCGGTGGTTTCATCCTCCTCGCCGATCAAACCAATGTCATGCGCGTAAACGTTGCCCCACAGCAGGTTCGGCTTGTTGGGGTACAGGTAACGCGGCACCATGTTCAACACATAACTCCACAGGGCGTCTGGCGAACCTGGCCGCACGTGGTCCGTACTCCACACCAGCGCGTCGTCCACCGGGACCATGGTCAGCCTGTCCAAAAGGCCTTGCGGCTGGTCGAACCAGTGATAACCATAGCCGGCTACGTAGCTCAGGCGCAGGTCTTCGTTGTACCGCGCACGGGTTTCCAGCGGATGCTGCAGTAGCTGCCAAGCGATTTCCGCCTGGTTGGCCTCGCCGCGATAGTTGCGTGCAATCTGGGAGAAGGGGGTCAGAATGGTCACGGCAAAGATGGCCGTCGCCGCCAACAGCGCCAGCCTTGTCAGCGTGGTGCGGTAGCCTGCAGCCACTGCGGCCACCACCCATGCCACGCTGGGACCGAACAAGCCCTGCTTTGACAGGCCGGCAATGCCATAGGTATAGGTCAGGTACAACCAGCCGATCAGCGCCACATAGTGAAATGAGGTCTTACCATCTGTCTGCTTTGTGCGCTGGTAAACCGGTAAGAGAATGGAAAGATACACAAAGCCGTTATTGAACTGCGAAAAGGTCCCCTGCAAAGAAGACGGCAGCAGGTACGGTGTAAGGTACGCGATCAGAATGCAGCCAATGCCGATCTGATCAACACGCCGGCCCGCATCCAGCTTCTCAAGCAGGCCCTGCTTGGATCGCAGCTTCGCTGTAAAGAACACCGCAATCAAAATAAACACCATGCCGGCAAGGTATGCCAGCAGGGTCTGCTCCGGTGCAATCAGGTTGGAGTTCAACGGCTCCCCAAGCACCGCCTTGACCACCATGCCCAGGATCAGCGAGAGCATGGCGTTGAAGAAGACAAAGGCTCCGCTGGGATACACTAGCCCGCCAGCCACGTTGAATGCGACAGCGGACACCATGACAAATGACTGCGCCAGCAGCGCCAGCACCAGCGGCGTACCCTCCGCCAGTTCCAGCGCCAGCATGGCCAAGGCAAAAGAACCCACATAACGCATCGAAAAATGTGTGGGCAGCGTGAGCTTCATGGCTGCCCAAGTCTAGCAAAAGCGTTTTGCTATGAGCCCTGCGCGACGATGGCATTCACCGGCCGGGACATTGCAGTATCCACCGCGCTGCCGACCAGGCGCGGCGGCAATGGCACCCGCACACGGTTTTCGTCCAATTCGTTTGACTCCACATGAAAGTGGGTAAGGTTTGCAACGCCGAAGGACGTTGTAATCGCAACGTCAGCTGCATCGCGCCCTGTCGCCATCAGCAGGCGGCCCAGGCGCGGTTCATTGTGCCGAGCATCCATGTCCCACCACCGCCCGTCAAGCCACACCTGGTACCACGCGGAAAAATCACCCGCACCTGAAAATGGAATGCGGATGTCCCCCAGGTGACCCGTAACGTAGCGTGCCGGGATGTTCATGGCGCGGCTTAGCGTAATGGCAAGGTGCTGAAAGTCGCGGCATACGCCTTCACGCTCGGTATAGACATCCATTGCCGTTTTGGTCGGACGTGCCTTTGCGTAATCGAAGCGCACCTTCCAATGCACCCAATCGCGGATGGACATGGCGCGCTCGCCACCCGGCGGCAGGTTACTGAACAGGTCATAGGCAATCGCGCTGAAACGGTCCACCTCACAATACCGGCTTGCAAGCAGGAACTGGAGGATATCTGCCGGCAGGTCATCCACCGGGTGCTGTATCGCGCCGAAAGGCTGGGGGTCGGGCAGCCCGGGAACCTCCACGAGGTTCTGTCCACTGAGCCGCAGACCTCCCGGCGGCGCATGAAAGCGAGCGCAACGATTGCCGAAGCTATCAATGTAGTTCTCCGGAGTTATGACCGTGTTGCTGCTGGCATCGATGTGCTCCACGAATAGGGTATCCGGGGAACGCAGCGCGGAATCCAGTGACGGGTGGAAGTGAAGCAGGGCCACCATCGGAGTTTCACCTGGCAGCTGAAACTGGATATCGAATTCGCTTTGTATCAACATAAAGTGCCGTTCTTTTAGGCCTCGAGACCGGTGCCCACACCAGTAGAACATTACATGGGCCTGAAGCGTGCGCTGGAGCAACAACCATGCCAGAAAAGACAAAGGCGCAGCCACGGTGGCTGCGCCTTTGCGATGCAACAACACGACCTAGTAGCGGTAGGTCTCGGTCTTGTAGGGGCCATCTACAGGCACGCCGATGTAGCTGGCCTGACGCGGAGAAAGTGTCGTCAGCTTCACGCCAATCTTGTCGAGGTGCAGCCGAGCCACTTCTTCGTCCAGCTTCTTTGGCAGTACATACACGCCGATCGCGTACTCATCGCGGTTCTTCCATAGGTCAAGCTGTGCAAGCGTCTGGTTGCTGAAGCTGTTCGACATCACAAAGCTGGGGTGGCCGGTGGCGCAGCCAAGGTTCACCAACCGACCCTCGGCCAGCACAAAAATCTGGTTTCCGTTGGGAAAGGTGTACTTGTGCACCTGCGGCTTGATCTCGAGCTTCACGACATCTTTCGCGCTATTCAGCAAGTCCATCTGAATTTCGTTGTCGAAGTGGCCGATGTTGCAGACGATCGCCTGATCCTTCATCTGCTGCATGTGCTCAAAGGTGATGATGTCCACGTTGCCGGTAGCAGTCACATAGATGTCACCACGGCCCAGCGTCTCTTCAAGGGTTGTGACCTCGAAGCCTTCCATGGCTGCCTGCAGCGCGTTAATTGGATCGATCTCTGTAATTACAACGCGCGCGCCCATGCCACGCAGGCTGTGCGCCGAGCCCTTACCGACATCGCCATAGCCGCAGATCACGGCGACCTTGCCGCCCATCATGACGTCCGTGGCGCGCTTGATGCCGTCTGCCAGTGACTCCTTGCAGCCGTACAGATTGTCGAACTTGCTCTTGGTAACAGAGTCGTTGACGTTAATGGCAGGCACCAGCAGCTTACCCTTCTTCATCATGTCGTAGAGGCGGTGGACACCAGTTGTCGTCTCTTCGGAAACGCCACGCCATTCCTTTGCAACGGTATGCCAATGTGTGGGGTCGTCCTGCAGCACCTTCAGCAGCAACTGCTGAATGACAGCCTCTTCTTCGCTGCCCGGCTTTGCGTCCACGAAGCTGCGATCTCCATCCTCAAGTTCAACGCCCTTGTGGATCAGCAGGGTCACGTCGCCACCGTCGTCAACGACCATCTGCGGACCAAGCCCACCCGGGAAGCTGAGCGCCTGGTACGTGCACCACCAGTACTCTTCCAGCGTCTCGCCCTTCCATGCAAAGACGGGTGTACCGGTCTCGGCAATGGCTGCCGCCGCGTGGTCCTGCGTGGAGAAAATGTTGCAGGAGGCCCAGCGCACGTCCGCGCCGAGGTCCTTCAGCGTCTCGATCAGCACGGCTGTCTGGATGGTCATATGCAGCGAACCGGTAATGCGGACGCCTGCCAGCGGCTTGTCAGCGGCGTACTTGGCACGGATGCTCATCAAGCCGGGCATCTCCTGCTCGGCGATGTCAATTTCCTTGCGACCCCAGTCGGCAAGCGACAGATCGGCAACCTTGTAAGACAAAACGGCTTCAGGTGCTAGGACGGCAGTGGCCATGCGAGATTGAACCTTTCAAAACAGATTGCTTCACATCCAAGCCTAGCACCGGGAAGTACCTGCCGCCCCAGCAGATTGCATGCCGTCAAGCTGCCGGGGCACCTTGCGCAATGCCGCCAATGCTGAGCAGCTTGGCGGGCAGCAAGGACGCAGAAAACAACTACGGCTCCAAACAGCTAAGGCTTCGGCGCAAGCACCTTGCGCTCCATCGCGAGCAGCTTCTGCTTACGTTCAATCCCCCATCGGTATCCGCTCAATGCACCTCCGGCGCCTACTACGCGATGGCACGGCACCAGCACTGCCAAAGGATTTGACGCACAGGCGCGTGCTACGGCCCGGGCTGCTGACGGCTGACCTATCTCTGCGGCGACCGTGGCGTAGGTCCTTGTTTCTCCACAAGGAATGGCCCACAGCGCCTGCCAGACTCGCTGCTGAAAAGCGGTCGCGCGCACGTGGAGCGGCAGGTTGATTGCGATTGTGGACTCTTGCAGGCAGGTCATCACAGCCGCCATCGCCGCGCCCAGCGTTCCTGCATCTTCGGAAAGGCAGGCTAACGGGAAGCGCCCACGCATCTCCTGCAGCAGACTGGCATCATCGTCGGCAAAGGCAACGGCGCAGATACCCTTGACCGTTGCCGCTACCAGCACGCGTCCAAGTGCTGAGTCGGCAATGCTGTACCGGATTGACTCCCCTCTGCCACCGCGCCAAAGCCCGCCCGGTGTTAACCCCGTGCCGTTGGCCGGGGCGTAGGCCTGACTGGCTGAACCATAACCAGCCGCGTACAAGGCCTCACTCACAGTGGCGGCCTGCCCTGCCAACTGCCTGCTGAAGCGCTCGGCTCGAACTCTTCGTGCGTACTGTGCCGGGGTTACGCCCAGTGCAGCGCGAAAACTGCGCTGCAAATGGAACGTACTCAACCCGGCTATCGCTGCAAGTTCGGCAAGTGACGCCGTTCGCGACGCCTTCAATCCGGCATGAATTGCCTGAATGACCTGATCGATGCGGGCCGCCGCCTGTTGCGCCGGATGCACGCCGGCCGGTTGGCAGCGCAGGCAGGCGCGATAACCCGCCTGCAATGCCTTGTCTATAGAGTCGAAGAAGCATACATTTTCCCGTCGGGGCAGGCGGCTGGGGCAGTCTGGCCGGCAGACTACACCCGTGCTGGTTACGGCGTAGAAAAATCCTCGCACTGCCGATACCGAAGCAGAGCGGCTTACCAGCAGTTCCCATCGCTGTTGGTTCTTAACGCCTTCGCTGCTGCTCGTTTGATGACGAGTGACCATGGATGTTCGTCGGGTGAAAACAAGAGCGGATTCATGAAAACAGTGTTGCTCTTCCTGGACGGGAGAACAATCCGAATCTTGCGCTGGGAGCATCTTTCCGGAAGCACGAGATCCGGAGAGAACCACCCGGCAGGAACATCCTATCGAAACACATGCAATGCTTTGGTTTCTTAGCCGCAGCAGTATTAGCATGCGCATAGCAATAGAGCACAGTTCCACGGAGGCCTGGCTTCCGAATCCAACAGGAAAAACGGGCAAGCGAACGCATGCGCTTTGGAGAGGGGCTGAAGGGAGAACGCGAACGCCGCGGCATAGCACTCGAGGATGTTGCCGTATCCACGCGGGTTTCGCTCCGCCACCTCTCCGCCCTGGAAGAAGACCGCTTCGGTGAACTGCCGGGCGGTGTGTTCAGCCGCGGGATTGTCCGCTCCTATGCGCAGTTCTGCGGCTTGGATACGGACGGCACTGTGCAGGATTTTCTCGATGCCATGCGCGCCAGTGGCATCGAACCGGGACAGAAAGACGATGACTGGGTCGAGTTTGCCGAGGCAGTGCGCCGCAATCGGACGGTTACCAGTCCCCGTCGCAAGCTGCGCTGGCTCGGGGTGTTAGTCATGCTGCTGACTGTGCTTGGTATAGCTGCAGGCGTGCTCTGGTTGTTGGTATCACGCCAAGTGGTGCGCGTACCGCCAAGACTGGAAGATCGAATCAAACATCTTCGATCGAACTAGCTGCCTTTCGCGAATGCCCGAGCCATACTACTTACTTACTTCTACGCCACGCCAGAATGCGATGTGATGTTTCACCTGACGGGCAGCAGGCTTTGGATCAGGGTAGTACCAGGCAGCGTCGGGATTCTCCTGCCCGTCGACGAACAAAGTGAAGTAGCGAGCCTGTCCCTTCCATGGACAGGAAGAGGATGTGGAACTGGGCCGTAGGAACTCCCGCTTGACGCTCTCTTCAGGAAAGTAGATGTTGCCTTCCACGGTTTGAAAGCTCTCGCTTTCGGCCACCGTATGGCCATTCCACACTGCCTTTGCCATTCCTCTACTCACGCTTTCCAAAGTATCCGATGGACTATTTAGCCACCCGGCGTTGTGCGCCGGCCCACTTCGGGGCTACACCTTTGTAACAGTACAGAAATTTAGAGCAGGTGACATCTCACTTGGATGCGGGTCTTGTTGGTGCAATGAACCTTATTTTCCACCACACTTCATGCTACATAAGCGATGACGGGCCGGGTCTTCTCCGGATCTGGCCGCTGGAGCACTGGAACTGCTTCCGGCTCTTTGGCCGGAATCGGTCGGCCTGTCGACTCATCGTAAGTGCAGGAAACGGCATATTGCTGCTCTTCAGCCGCAGCGCCCTTCTTGGCACGTCGCTTTGGAAGCGCGTCGTGGTTGTGGGGGCAGACCTCGTGGAGGGTCCCGTCTTCCTTGTTCGGCACCTCCAACAAATAGCTGCTGTTGCCCCCGGGACAGGGCTTTGCAATGAGACGCAGATTGCTGCTGAAGTCACACTTCGGGTAGTTCGTGCAGCCGTAGAAGGTGTTGCCGATCTTGGCCTTGCGCACGGCAATCTTGCCGCCGCACTTGGGACATGGCACGTCCAGCAGCTCCTGCTTGACGTATTTGCACTTGGGATAGCCGGAGCAGGAGACGAACTCGCCATAGCTGCCGTTGCGCTTGACGAGTTCCATGCCGCACTCCGGGCAGGGCTCGCCGGTGGGCTCCGGCGGCTTGGACTGCACCTTCTGGTTCAACCGGCGCACGGTCTTGCAGGGTGGGTCGGCGGTGTAGTCCGGGCAGCTCATGAAGGGGCCCCAGGGTCCGTTCTTCAACACCATCTGCTTGCCGCAGTTTTCGCAGAACTCCTCTTCCTCGGTGTCGCCCGCTTCCATGGCGGCCAGGTCCGGCTTGTCGGCAAAGTTTTCTTTCGTAAAGTCGCAGCTTTCCGGCTCGATGCGGATACTTTTGCCACGCGTTCCCGCCAGCTTCAGGGCCACAGTCAGTTCTTTGTCATTGTGTACGGCTTCGGAGCTGGCCTCAGCATCTTCGACCATCCCTTTCACGACGAAGGGGTAGTCGAACGCTTCGGTCACACGCTTATGCGTGGCCCTGGCGTCCTTTTTCCAGGCAGACACTGCGATGGTCTTCGGCTTGGCCTTGGTAAAGGTCGAGCAGGAGTAGAACGAACCGAACTTGCCCCACTTCAAGATCAGCGGAGAGCCACACTTCTCACAAAGCTCCTCAGTCGGCTTCTCCCATCGCTTGATCTCCTCCATGGACTTCTCGGCGATCTTGATCTCGTCGGTCAGGTGGTCATAGAAGCCGCCCAGCAGGTGCGTCCACTTCTCTTCCCCCTCTTCGACCCGGTCAAGCTCTTCTTCCAGCTTGCGGGTGTAGGCCATGTCGAAGATGTAGGGGAAGTTCTTGACCAGTAGCGTGGTGACGACCATGCCAATTTCGGTGGGGACGAACTTGCGCGCCAACTTTTTGACGTAGTCGCGATCCTGGATGGTGTTGATGATGGATGCGTAGGTCGATGGCCGACCGATTCCCCGCTCTTCAAGCTCCTTGACCAGCGATGCCTCGTTGAAGCGCGGCGGCGGCTCTGTGAACTTCTGCTCCGTCAGCACGGCAAGCAGATCGAGCGCTTCGCCCTGCTTCATCGCGGGCAGCGAGGTGTCCGCGCCTTCATCTTCACCGTCGGCTGATTCATTCTTTGGCTTTGCCTCGGCAGCAGCTGCAGCCTTGCCCAGCCTTGGGTCCGCGATTTTGAGAAATCCATCAAACTTCAACACCGACCCGGAGACGCGCACCTGGTAGGCCTTGTCGGCCTTGCCTTCGATCTCGACGGTGGTCTGGTCGTAGACCGCGGGTGTCATTTGGCTGGCGACGAATCGCCGCCAGATCAGGTCATATAACCGGAACTGCTCGTCGGAAAGGTAACGGCGAATCTTGTCCGGGGTGAAGGCAACAGATGTTGGGCGGATGGCCTCGTGCGCGTCCTGCGCATCCTTCTTCCCGGCGAATCCGTTGGGCTTGCCCGGTAGGTAGGCCGCTCCTAACGAGCCGATATAATCCCGCACATCATTAATGGCCTGCGGCGACACACGGGTGGAGTCGGTACGCATGTAGGTGATCAGGCCGACCGTGCCGTCTGCGCCGAGTTCAACGCCTTCATAGAGCCTCTGCGCCACACCCATGGTGCGCTTCACGTTGAAGCCAAGGCGGTTGGAAGCGTCCTGCTGCAGGCGCGAGGTGGAGAAGGGCGCGGGTGCATTACGTCTACGCTCTTTCGCCTCGACGGAGGTGACCCTCCAGACAGCCTTTTCCATCTGCGCCTTGACCTGTTCGGCAGTTGCACCGTCGGGCAGCGCAGGCGCGCCAACAGTGTTAACTGTTGTGCGTTCGCCGTCTATGGCATAGAGCCGGGCCAGGAATTCCTGTTTGCCTTTCGGCTGCAGTCTGGCATCGACAGGCCAGTACTCAATCGGATGGAAGGCCTTGATCTCGTTTTCGCGATCAACGATGAGTCGCAGCGCAACCGTCTGCACACGCCCCGCAGATAGACCGCGGCGCACCTTATCCCACAGCAGCGGTGAGATTTCGTAACCCACCAGCCGATCCAGCACCCGGCGGGTCTGCTGCGCATACATCAGGTTCTGGTCGACCCCGCGGGCCCGCTTGAACGCGTCGACTACGGCAGTCTTGGTGATCTCATTAAAGGTTACGCGTTGAATCGTCGACTTGCCGCGCAGGGAGGGCTGCAGCTGCATCTGCAGGTGAGCTGCGATCGCCTCGCCTTCACGGTCAGGATCGGGTGCCAGGTACACGGCGTCTGCCTTGCTGGCCAACTTCTTCAAGCGGTCAACAAGCTTCTCTTTGCCCGGCGAAATGATCAGCTTTGGCTCAAAGGTGCGGCGTTTCAACTCCACGCCGATGTCGTTCTTGGGCAGGTCCATGATGTGGCCGATCGAGGCCTCCACCATGTAGTCGCTGCCGAGATATTTGCCGATCGTCTTTGCCTTTGCGGGCGACTCCACGATCACGAGATTCTTGCTCATACACTGACCTGTTTCTGCTGATCTTGCTCCAGCACACGCCCGGTCCGCCCTGGCGAGGTTGCCGGTCAGTCACCGGCTCGGCTCTTTCCGCCTTTTTCAGGTTGTCTCGGTAGGAACCTAACACGAGTTCTTCGATGCGTCATTTTTATGACTGGCGCTCCGTTCGACCCGCCAGATCTAAAAACGTCTACAGCGTTAACATTTCTCAGCTGTTTTAGAAGGTTCGAACGTAGTTTTTGCCTGGCATCTGCCGGATCCGACCTGCAAGTTCCAGCTCAAAGAGAGCTGTAAAAATCTCTGGAGACTGCAGCTGACCGTCCAGCCGTTCGATTAGGTCATCGAGCTGCAGCGACTCGTCATGCCGCAGCTGCTCAAATACCAGCCGCTCAGTAGGCGGCAGGTTGCTCTCGGAGAATAGGGATGCGCTGACCTCTCCGCCGGATTCACGTGCCACTTCCAACCGCTCTTCTAACTCGTGGCGCACCTGGCTGGGCAGGTCTTCCCAGACATCTTCCCAGGTGGCTGTGAGCTTTGCACCCTGCTTGATGAGAGTGTTGGGCGTCCATGAACCCTTGTTGGTCACATTGCCGGGCACCGCATAGACGTCGCGGTTCTGTTCCATGGCGCAGCGAGCGGTGATACGCGTGCCGCTGTGTTCCGCTGCTTCCACCACAAGGACGCCGACGCTCATGCCGCTGAGCACCCGGTTGCGCACCGGGAAGTTCTGCGGTGCGGGAAACGTCCCGAGTGGAAATTCACTCAGGAGGCAGCCGCCGCCCATCAGGATCTGCTCCGCAAGCCGCTTGTTCTCCTTAGGGTAGATCACGTCGATGCCCGTTCCCCAAACGGCCACCGTCTTGCCCTTGGCTTCGAGGGCGCCCTTGTGCGCTTCCGTATCAACACCGCGCGCCATGCCGCTCAGAATGGTCAGGCCGCGCTGGGCCAGCTCGCGCGACAGCATCTGCGCCATGCCCGAGCCGTAGGGTGACGGATGACGGGTGCCAACCACCGCAATGCCTGGGAGCGAGAGCAGCGACGTGTCACCGCGATACCAGAGCACGGCCGGCGGATCGTAAATTTCGCGCAGGCGCTCCGGGTACTCTGGGCAGTCATGCGTCAGGAAGCCTGCATTTTGCTCGTCCAACCGCTGCAGTTCAGCTTCTGCCGCCGCGCGTGCCCTGCCTTCAAAAATGAAGCGCGCCGAAACTGCCGGCATACCAAGGCCCTCCAGTTCCGTGAGCGACGCGGTAAACATGTGCGATGGCGAAGGCAGCCTGGACATGGCACGAAGCGTACGGGTTGCGCCCATCTGTGGCGTGAGTACCGCCGCCATCCAGGCCAGCCGATTCTCTGCTGCCGTGTCGATCGACCCTGCCTGTTCCAACCTGTTGTCTGCCACTGTTGCCAAGAAACTGTCTCCAGTGGCTTCGGTTATACAACAGGTTTGCGATTGGATACTTTGCCGCCCTGTCACAAAGCCCAGGCAGCGGCCCTGTGTCATCCGCACCAGACGCGCGTCAAGGCACATCTAAAAGCCAGTTTTGACCACTTCCGCACACAATCCGGACCGTCTGCGCGTGTCGGCGATCAGCTTTTTAAACCCTGCTCCGCTGCTATGGAGTTTTGAACATGAACCGGCTGCGGCGGAGTTGCGCACGCGCTACGACGTGCACTACACCCTACCGGCGTTATGCGCGGCGCAGCTTGCCAGTGGCGAAGCGGACCTGGGCCTGATCCCCATTGCAGCACTGCCCATGCTGCCGCACGTGCGCGCCGTGCCCGGCTGCACGATCTCCTCGCGGCACGCTGTGCGATCCATCCAGTTGGTGCTGCGGCCTGGCGTCAGCCTTGAAAGCATCAACATCGTCGCCACGGATTCCGCTTCCCGCTCCTCTGCCGCGTATGTACGCATTCTTCTGCAGCAGTTTCACGGCAACAAACCTGTGTTTCAGGAGCAGCCCGCGCTGCTCTCAGACATGCTGCAGTTTGCCGATGCAGCCCTGCTGATTGGCGACCCGGCTCTGCTGGCGCTCGAAGATCGCGACCGCTCGGGCCACTTCGCCACTTGCACCTGGATCGACGTAGCCACCTGGTGGCGGCAGCACACAGGCCTGCCCTGGGTGGCAGCCGTCTGGGCCGTGCGGCAGACGGCGCTGGAACGCTGCGCTGTCACTGCTGAGTCCCTTGCAGCAGATCTGGCCGCTTCCCGCGACGCGGGCCTGCAGCACACCGAGGAGTTGGTCGCGGAGTGGTTGCCGCGCCTGTCCCTACCGGAGCAAACCATTCGGACCTATCTCACAAAAAATATCCACTACCACCTGGACCCGGATTGTCTTGCGGCAATGGAGTGTTTTTACCGGTTGGGTGACCTGACCGGTGTTCTGCCTTCTTACCGCTTGCAGTTGTTGTAAGTGGGCAGCGTCCTTCGCGCCCATTCACGCTTTGCAGCGACTTCCAGCCACTTGGCTGCGTCTGACAGGCATCCATGCTTCTAACCCTTCTTCAGAAAATGCCTGTCCATGCCGCTTCCCATGTGGGTAATGCTCACACATCGAGTACCGGACGAGGCATGGTGCGTTACTTCTTCAAGCTGGGCCTGCTTGGCCTGTTCTTTATCTCAGCCATCGATTCCTCGCCGGTACCGTTGCCTATTCCTGGCTCGAGCGATCTGCTGGTGGTTCTGCTGTCGGCACAGCGGCATGCGTGGTTTCTGGTCACACTGATCGCTACGCTGGGTTCCATCGCAGGCGCTGCTGCCAGCTACCAGGCCGGTGCCAGTGGTGGCTTGCCCCTTATCGACAAGTACGTCCCCAATCGATTCCGTGACCGCATCCGGCACTGGACAGAAGAACATTCGCTCCTGTCAGTTGCTTTACCCGCAGTTCTGCCGCCGCCCGCTCCGCTGATGCCGTTTCTGATTGCCGCAGGCGCGCTGAAGATGCCGAAGGGGCGTTTTTACCTAAGCTTTACCGTGAGCCGCTTCCTGCGGCACGCCTGCTTTGCCTGGCTCGGCATGCACTATGGCCGGCACATTATGCCGGTTTACCTGCGACTGGCGGATCGTTACGGATGGATTTTGCTTGTCATCGTGTGGGGTTCGATCGCATTCGGAATCGTATATGCGGTGACTAAACTAAGGTCGAAAAGAACAGATTCAGCCGGCGCGCGTTCTACAGCGACTGCCTGATACGGGTAATGGAGTACTGAAGACAGGAGCGTAAACGTTCACGCACGCCGTTGCGGCCGTAGCCGCTAAAACTCCCAGCGCAGCAGTGTTGCGCCCACGGTAAAGCCCGCCCCAACACTGGCCAGCAACACCAAATCACCCTTCTTTAGGCGTCCTTCGTTCAACGCGGTGTCCATGGCCAGCGGGATGGTGCCGCCCGTGGTGTTACCATAACGGTCGATATTGATGACCACTTTGTCTTCGGACAGGCCCAGACGGTCAGCCGTCGCCAGAATGATGCGCTTGTTGGCCTGGTGCGGGATGAAGCAGGCAATCTCTTCCCCACTGATTTCATTGCGAGCCAGTACCTTCTCGCTGGCCTCCATCATCTTGCGCACGGCGAACTTGTAAACCGTTTGGCCATCCTGCTTGATATAGTGCTGGTGCCCTGTCACCGTTTCAACACTGGACGGGTGCAGGCTGCCACCCGCCGGCATGCACAGCGCCGACCCACCCGAGCCGTCTACCTCATGCCAGAAATCAACCAGCCCTACCTCGTCCCCTTCACAGGGTTCCAGCAGAACGCAACCCGCGCCATCGCCGAACAGGATGCAGGTCGAGCGGTCCGTGTAGTCGACGATGGAGCTCATGGTGTCGCCGCCGATGACCAGCACCCGCTTGTGCGCGCCGCTTTCCACCAGTTTGGCACCTACCTGCAGCGAATAGGTAAAAGCGGAGCAGGCCGCCGAAAGGTCGAATCCCCACGCCTTTGTAGCGCCTAGCTTGGTCTGCACCAGGCAGGCGGTCGCGGGAAACAGCATGTCCGGCGTAACGGTACCAACGATGATGCAGTCAATTTCGCTTGCGTCGATGCCACGGCGTTGAAGGCAGATGCGGGCCGCTTCCGTTGCCAGGTCGCTGGTCGCCACGCCTGAATCGACGATGTGCCGTTCGCGAATGCCGGTGCGCTCGAGTATCCACTGGTCAGTCGTGTCGACTATTTTTTCGAGATCTTTGTTGGTTAGGACACGCGGCGGGACGTAGCTGCCCACGGAGGAGATTTTGGCGCGCACCGCGACGCGCGGCTTCAACTGCAAACTCAACGTACTTTCCTCCACGCCGCGTAAACGGGCGCTCCCATGTCACTCAAGAGCATACCGCCTGTGGCAAAGCCGGTCGTCCACGCATGTTGCACACAGACAGTACGCCGCTGCGAGACTTCAGGACGCAGGAATGCTGGATGGGATTTCCAGAAAGGAAGCGCCGGGTAACCCACTGCGCACTCAAGAGCTCGCTACCGTTGCTTCCTTCCGGACCTGGCGGGGTTTGCAAGAGTGAGTCGCGTAGGACCCGGCACAGGATGATCTTACCATCGCCACACACGGTAGACTAAGTGTTGTGGCTACGGCGGAGATCATCGACGACCTGAAAGGCGCTGCAACTGCCGAAGCAGCAGTGTCCACCAGGCCGCGCATCGGCTTCGTTTCGCTGGGCTGCCCCAAGAACCTGGTCGATAGCGAAGTCATGATGGGCATGGTGCACCACGCGGGCGCGGAACTGACGCCAGACGCGGGCGACGCCGACATCATCGTGGTGAACACCTGCAGCTTTATCGACAGCGCCAAGCAGGAGAGTGTGAACACTATCCTGGAAATGGCGGCGCACAAAACCGAGGGACGCGCGCGCAAGCTGATCGTGACCGGCTGCCTGGTGGAGCGCTACCGCGACGAGATCCGTAAGAACATCCCGGAAGTGGATGCCGTGCTTGGGACAGGCGAACTCGACGGCATCCTGCTGGCTGCGGGCCTGCAGCCAAAGCCCGTGCCGAACACTTCCCCCTTCAACATCCTCGTGGGCGTACCTTCCCCATCCGCAGCCGACGCGAAGGTTCATACTCACGCACACATGGAGCTTGGCGGAGCCGCTGCGCTTGAAGTCGAGTCCTCGCAAGGCAATCTGTCAACAGCAACGCTGGCGGAAAGCGCACTGATTGACCGCGCCTCCAGCGCCGTCCGCAAGCATTCGCAGATGGAAGTTCCCGCGCAAACCTCGCGCCCGGAAGGTGACCTGCGCGAGCAGCAGGGCCGCTTCAACCGCGATGCCTGGGATGGTGCGACGGCGGCCCTGCCCAGCTACCTGTATAGCGATGACACCCCGCGCATCCTGACCACGCCGCGCGCGTCGGCGTACATCAAGATCGCGGAAGGCTGCGACCACCCCTGCGGCTTCTGCATCATTCCGCAACTGCGCGGCAAGTTCCGCTCGCGCCGCATCTCGTCCATCCTGAACGAGGCTGAAAACCTGATGCGGCAAGGCGTCCGCGAGATCACGCTGATCGGGCAGGACACCACCTGCTACGGCGAAGACCTGGGCCTACGTGACGGGCTGGCCACGCTGCTGGAATCCCTCGCGAACCTCCATGTCGAAGACATCGGGCACATCAAGTGGCTGCGCTTCCTCTACGCCTATCCGAACAAGGTCACCACCAAGCTGTTGGAGACAGTGGCTGCCCACGACAACATTGCGAACTACCTTGATGTGCCGCTTCAGCACGCATCGCCTACGGTCCTGAAACGCATGAAGCGCGGCGGTTCGGGAGCGATCTTTCTGCGCATGATTGAAAAGGCGCGCAGCATCGTCCCCGGCATTGCAATTCGTACCGCGTTCATCGTCGGCTTTCCCGGTGAGACGGACATGGAATTCGCCGAACTGGAGCAGTTCATCCGGGACGCAAAGATCGATTGGCTCGGCGTCTTCTCCTACTCGGATGAAGAAGGTGCGGCAGCGTTCGACCTGGGCGAGAAAGTTCCGAAGCGCACCATCGAAGCGCGCCGCCGCAGGCTGATGCGCACGCAGCTAAAGATCAGCCGCAAGGCACGCGCCGCACAGGTGGGCCGCGAGATCGAAGTGCTCGTCGAAGGACCCTCTGAGGAGACGGACCTGCTTTGGAAAGCACGCACCATGCAGCAGGCTCCGGAGATCGACGGTCACGTGTTGATCAATGATTTCGGAGACCGCGAAGCCCTGGTGACCGGCACCTTCTACCGCGCAGAGATTACCGAAGCGCATGACTACGACGTGGTCGCGCGCATACTGGATTAGACAGGAAATCACATGGCAACAGCAGCAGACGCAGATATCATCCTGAAGCTTTACGATCTCCGCCGCGAAGAGATCATGCGCAAGGCTCGCAACTATGTCAGTTGGGAGTTCTGGCCGGCGAACGTGGATGAGTTCAAGGAAATCCACAAGCCTACCAATCCGAACAATGTCTATTGGCGGCAGGTCATCAGCTTCTGGGAGATGGTCGTGAATCTGCCGCTGCAGGGTGCTGTCGATATGGACCTCTACCTTTCAACACAGGGCGAAGGCCTCGCCACGCGCGCGAAATTTGTGGAGTTGTCCGAAGCAGCGACAGGCAATCCATTCATGCCGAACACGCTGAAGCTGATTCAAAGCAACGAAAAAGCAAAGTTGCAGTTTGAGGGCATACAGAAGGGCATGGCTGCCCGCCGTGCGCAGATGATCGCAGCCAAGGCAGAATCAGCAGCATCCAACTAGCCCTATGCCCAACCTGGCTCTTCACTGCCCCACTTGCAAGAAGATTGTGACCGCTGCGGACGGGGACTTCCCCTTCTGCAGCGAGCGTTGCCGCATACTCGACCTGGGCAAGTGGGCCAGCGGCGACTATCGCATTACCTCGCCCATTCTTGACCCGGACCTGCTGGAAGACCTGGAGCGCGGTCAGGCTCGCAATGGCGAGAACTAGCGCGTGTCTCAGAGCGTGTCGCCTGCTCTACTCCATATCCGGAAAACATGGTGGGCCTGGGCTGTAGCGACTTTTCTTGGGGCTGGTTTCATGAAGCCGGGACCGGGAACTTACGGCTCGGTTGCTGCCGTGCTGGTCTGGTTTATTGTTGCGCGTCATGTGCCGCAACACTGGCTCCCGCTGATCACGGTTGGTATGGCTGCGGCAGCCACTGCAATAGGCGTGCCGGCTGCGACACGGGTCGCGGGTGAGAGCGGTCGCAAAGACCCGCAGATTGTTGTGATTGACGAGGTCGCCGGGCAGTGGCTTGCTCTGACGTTCTGCTTGCCTTCGATGCCCTTCGCCATGATTGGTCTTGTGTGCTTCCGGCTGTTCGATATCTGGAAACCGCCGCCCATCCGCAGACTGGAAAAGCTTCCGGCAGGTCTTGGCATTGTGATGGACGACCTTGCAGCGGGCGTGTATGCCATGGTGCTGCAGGTAGCTTTGCAGCAGGCGTTGATCGTACAGCAACTCATGAGACACGGCGTTCATCTCCAGTGAGTTGGCGTTTGCGTCGCGCGTCTGCAAAGGCATAGGTTTATAGAATGACGTTGCTTGATCAACTACGCGGACACACAGCTCCTGCCGGACCTCGGCTGACTTCAATTTATCCGCAGGCAGCCATGCCCGACGGCAGCGTTGATGTACGCGGCGAGCATCTTTCCACCGCATTCCGTCCATCGGCCACTATCGGCGATACACCTGCGCCACTCTCCTTCACCTCCGCAGGACGTGTCACCTTGCGCGTGCCGGAAGGCGCGGTTTCCGGCGACGTGGTACTTAACCTTGGCGACCGACTTTCCAACGGCCTGCCGCTGAATGTTGCCGTACCACTTGCGGAGAACCTGCATCCCATCGCGAATCCCGCTGTCGACGGTGAGGGAAACCTGTACGCGACGTTCTCCGGATCGCGCGGACAGGACGTGCCGGTGTCCATCTTCCGTATCGACCGCGACTACCAGGTGCGGCCCTTTGTGCGTGGCCTTGCTAACGCCAGCGCGCTTGCCTTCGGGCCTGACGGGTACCTGTACTGCTCATCGCGTGCAGAAGGTACGGTCTACCGCATCGGCAAGGATGGCGCGATGTCGCAGTTCGCCGAAGGCATGGGCGTTGCTACTGGCATTGCCTTTGACGATGATGGCAACCTGTACGTGGGCGACCGCAGCGGCACCATCTTCAAGCTGAACACGCAGGGTTCCGTGTTCGTTTTTGCGACGCTGGAGCCTTCCGTATCGGCGTACCACCTGGCCTTTACCGACGAGGGCACGCTGCTGGTGACAGGCCCTACAACCAGCAGCAACGAAGCTATCCACGCCATCAATCCCGAGGGCGAAGTCAGCACCTGGTACCGCGGCCTGGGACGCCCGCAGGGGCTGGCGCTCGACACCGATGGGAACGTCTATGTCGCAGCGTCGCTGCACGGTGAGCGCGGCATCATCCGCATCACGCAAAAAAAAGAAGCCAGTGTTGCCGTGAGCGGCAGCGGCCTTGTGGGGCTTGCTTATCTTGATGATGGTGCGGCTGCGCTTGCCACAACGAGCGCGCTGTACCACGTGAATATGCAGTCTGAGGGACGCCTGGGCCGCTGAGCCGGCGCGTGCATCGTAACCATCATGATTGCTGAAATTATCGCCGTCGGCAGCGAGATGCTGACGCCCTTCCGGCAGGACACGAATTCGCTCGCCATGACGGCGGAACTGAACCGGCTTGGTGTCGAGGTGGCCTTCAAGACCATCCTTGGTGATTCTCTGCCGCAGTTGACCGACGCAGCCCGTATTGCCTTGCGCCGCGCAGACATTGTGCTATTTTCCGGCGGTCTTGGGCCGACAGAAGACGATCTGACCCGCGAGGCGGTTGCCGCCGCACTCGGTGTCGGCATGTCGCGTGACCAGTCCGTGGTGGAGTCGCTAAAGCAGCGCTTTGAAAAGCGCGGCATTGTCATCCGCGAAATAAACTTCAAGCAGGGCGATGTGATTGAAGGTGCAGAGTTGCTGCCGAACGTAAACGGCACCGCGCCGGGCCAGTGGATCGTCACCGATTTTGAAGGTGCACAGCGTTACGTCGCGTTGCTGCCCGGGCCTCCCAAGGAACTGACGGCACTTTTTGCGGAGCAGGTGCGGCCTCGCCTTGCCGCTGTCGTTCCACAGCAGTTCATCGCGACTGGACAACTGCGCATGGCCGTGGTGCCGGAGAGCGAGGTGGACGCACGCACCTCGCCTATCTATCAATCGTTTTCTGACGTGCAAACAACGATCCTGAGCACGCAGGGTGAGATCCAACTGCACTTTCTGTCCGCCAAGCCGACGTTGAACGAGGCTCAGGCCCGCGTCGACGATGTGCTGTCGCGCTGCGAGGAAGAGATGGCGGACTTTGTCTTTTCCACGGACGGTGAATCGCTGGAAAGCATGGTTCTGTCGATGCTTGGTCTGCGGAACCAGACCTTATCGACCGCGGAGAGCTGCACCGGAGGCCTGATCGCGCAAAGGTTAACCGCTGTTCCCGGCTCGTCCCGGTCATTTCTCGGCGGGGCGGTCGTTTACGCAAATAGCTTGAAAACCTCCTTTGCAGATGTACCAGTGGAGGTAATTAAGCAGCACGGCGCGGTAAGCGAAGCCGTCGCGCGCTCGCTTGCGGAAGGCATTCGTCTGCGCACAGGCGCGGATATTGGCCTCGGCGTGACCGGCATCGCCGGGCCGGATGGTGCGACCGAAGACAAGCCTGTCGGGCTGGTCTATATCGCAGTGAGCGAGGGCATCCATACCGAAGTACGCGAGTTCAACCTGATGGGCGACCGTGAGCGCGTGCGCTGGTTCGCGTCGCAACACGCCTTGGTGATGCTGCGGCAAAAGCTGCTTGGACCGGGCGCCAATTAGCTCCCTGAAGAATGGCTGATAGACTCGACAGCCATGACTCCTCTTACGCTCTGGATTGTTACGCTCGTGATCGCGTACCTGCTCGGCTCCATTCCGACGGGTTACCTGCTCGTCCGAGTTTTCCGTAAAGAAGACATCCGCGAAACCGGGTCAGGTAACATTGGCGCCACGAACGTTGCACGGTCCGGTGCCACGGGACTCGGCATTGCGACGCTGCTGCTGGACGTGCTGAAGGGCCTCATCGCGGTCGCCGTGGCAAAGCATTTTGCGCAGACGGTCGGGTTTCCCAGCGGCTACGACCTTGAGGCAGTCGCAGGCTTGGTCGCGGTGATCGGGCACATCTTCCCGGTATGGCTGGGCTTTCGGGGCGGCAAGGGCGTAGCGACCGCACTGGGCGTCTTCCTGGCGCTGATGCCGCTGACAACTGTTATCGCGCTGGTGATCTTTGGCGTAGTCTTTGCTACCACGAAGTACGTGTCGCTGGCCTCGATCGTGGCGGCGCTTAGCCTAGCAATCCTATGCGTACTGATGGACTCGCGCCGTCGATTGATTGTGGACTTGGTGTATATCGCCATGCCGCTGCTGGTGATTGCGAAGCATCACGGCAACGTTCGCCGCCTACTCGCGCACACCGAACCGAAGTTCGGCGCGCCAGCCGCATGAGTCGCATTGCAGTGCTGGGCGCGGGTGCCTGGGGAACTGCGCTCGCTCTTTCCCTTGCGCGTCAACAACGGCATTCCGTCAGCTTGTGGGCACACACTCCGGCTCACCTTCAGGAGATGGATCGCACGCGCGAAAACGCACGCTTTCTACCGGGCTTCCCCCTGCCTGCGAATATTTACCTGACCGCGTCCTTAGAGCAGGCGCTTTCAGCAGCCGATACCCTGCTGCTGGTGACGCCTTCAGAACACGTGCACACGACTGCTTCGGCAATGGCGCCGATGCTGCGTGCGGAACAAACCCTCGTCTCCGCCTCCAAGGGCATCGAGGATGGCACCTTCCGCCGCATGAGCGAGGTCGTCCACGAGCTTTTCCCGGTACGATTTGCCACACTGGGCGGTCCATCGTTCGCGCGCGAAGTGGCTGCCGCTCTGCCCACCGCAGTCACGCTAGCCACTCACGACGCGGAGGTGGCGCGGCAGCTGCAACGCGACTTCTCATCCGAATCCTTGCGCGTGTACACCAACGACGACATTGCCGGCGTGGAGCTCGGCGGCGCTTTGAAAAACGTGATCGCGCTTGCAGCCGGGGTCGTTGCCGGGCTGGAACTGGGCGCAAATGCATCCGCCGCATTGATCACCCGCGGCATGGCCGAGATCACACGTCTTGCGGTCGCCTGCGGTGCGCGCCCGGATACGATGGCCGGACTTGCCGGCTACGGCGATCTGGTGCTGACATGCACCGGCACCCTCTCGCGCAATCGTTCGGTGGGTGTGGAACTGGGCCGTGGACGAACGCTGCACGACATCCTTGCGGGCCTTCACGGCAAGGTGGCAGAGGGCGTGCGCTGCACCTCTGCGGCACTTGGCCTGGCAAGACGGCACGGCGTCGAGATGCCCATTACCGCCGAGATGTACGCCATCCTGTACGAGGGACGCGACCCAAAGGACGCCATGCGCGCGTTGATGACGCGGCCAGGCCGGGACGAGTAGCTCCTCCACTCGCCCGGAGACGTAAACTGGAGCCATGGCGATTTCGCTCTTTAACAAGTCCGAAGACAAGCCGCGCAGACCCGGATTTTTCCAGCGCATCCGGCAGGCAGTGACCGGTGAGCAGGACGCACCGGCAGTTGAGGCGGACGCATCGCCACTCAGGCTAGTCACTCCGCTGGCGCCAGGGCAGGCTAGGAATGCGGAGGCAGATAACTTCACTCCGCAGAGTGCCCTTGAACTGCTGGAGAGCGAAGGCATCGAGATGCTGCCGCAGCATCTTGAGGTACCACAAACAGCAGAAGCTCTCCACGCTACGGCGGATGATGCAGTAGCGCGTGAGCTTGGGCCCGAAGCAGTGAACCCGGCAGTGTCTTTCGTCGCGCCCGCATCTTCCTGGCCTGGCGAACAGCGTAATGAGTTCGGCCTGCGGCCCATGGCATCGAACTTCTCCTTCGGCGGCTATGCGTCCGCCGAGGAGGAGGACGCCAGCTTCCTAGGCAAGATGCGGGACGCCGTCAGCCGCACGCGTGACCAGTTTGGCGCGTCGCTCGACAGTGTTCTGGCCCTGGGCCGCACCGTCGACGAGGAGACCCTGGATGACCTGGAAGCGGTACTGCTGACTGCCGACATCGGCTCGGCCACCACGCAGGACGTAATGCGCACGCTGCGGGTGCGTGCTCTGCGCGAAAAGGCCGACACAACCGAGCTGAAGATGATGCTGAAACAGGAACTGGGAAAGATCCTCGACTCTGTCGACCAGCCGACGAACCACCCGCGTCAGGCACCGGAAGTCATCATGATGGTGGGTGTCAACGGCACCGGCAAAACCACCACGAGCGGCAAGCTGGCCGCGCTGTACGGCACCCATGGACGCAAAGCGCTGCTGTGCGCGGCGGATACGTTTCGCGCCGCGGCCATTGAGCAGCTTGAGGTATGGGCAAAACGCTCGGGCGTCGACATCATCAAGACCAAGCAGGGTGGCGATCCCTCCGCCGCGCTCTACGATTCGCTGACCGCAGGCAAGGCACGTGGAGCCGACATCGTCATCGTCGACACCGCGGGACGCCTGCATAACAAGGCCGGACTGATGGCCGAGTTGGACAAGATGCGACGCACCGCGCAGAAGCTGGTGCCCGGAGCACCGCACCAGGTCTTTCTTGTAATGGACGCAACCACCGGCCAAAACGGCATGCAGCAGGCGAGGCTGTTCGCCGAAAGTGCAGGCGTCACCGGCATTGTGTTAACAAAGCTGGACGGCACGGCCAAGGGCGGTATCGTCATCGCCATTGCACGGGAATTGCGCTTGCCTGTAGTGTTCGCAGGCGTGGGCGAGAAGATGGAAGATATCGTTCCATTCAACTCCGATGCTTTTCTGGACTCGCTGCTGAACTAAGCCCTTGTACCGTGGGCCGCATCAGAACAGTAAGGATGCCGTTCTCTACCACTGATACTGCTCACATGCAGCGTGCCCTCGAGCTTGCAAGAGCCACGCTGGGCCTTACCTCGCCCAATCCGCAAGTGGGTTGTGTGCTGGCGCATGACAACGTGGTTGTGGGAGAAGGTGCGCATCGTTACGATCTGCGCGACCACGCCGAAGTCGTGGCCCTCAAGCAGGCGGG
>CAXTFT010000006.1:0-18127 GCA_964243585.1 uncultured Terriglobus sp. | reverse complement strand
CAGGCAACGCGGATGCAGCACCTTGGCGCCGGTGGAGGCGATTTCCTGGGCCTCGTAATAATCCAGGCGGGTGAGCAGGCGCGCGGAGCCACGGCATACGTCACGCTGGAGCCATGCTCACACCATGGCCGAACCGGTCCATGCGCGAATGCACTGCTCGAGGCTGGCGTGGCTCGTGTGATTGCAGCGACACTCGATCCCAATCCGCTGGTTGCCGGTCGCGGGCTGGCCATTCTTCAGGAGGGCGGTGTCCTTGCCGAGTACGGCCTTCTGCAAGCCGAGGCGCGAACCCTCAACGATGCGTTCGCGCGTTACATCCTGACCGGCATGCCGCTTTGCACCTTGAAGTCGGCGTTGTCGGTCGATGGCAAGCTGGCTCCGTTGCCCATCCAGCGAACAGCGAACGCGCCCTTCTGGCTCACAGGTACAGCTGCCCGCGACGAGGTGCACCGCTTTCGACACGCGAGCGATGCAATCCTGACTGGCATCGGCACCGTGTTGGCGGACGACCCGCTGATGACCGACCGCAGTAATCTGCAGCGCAGGCGCAGGCTTATGCGCGTGGTGCTGGACACGCAGTGCCGCCTACCGCTCGCGTCGCGACTGGTAGAAAGCGCGAACGACGACCTGCTGGTTTTCTGCGCGCGCACTGCACCCAATGACCATCAGCGAGCACTCCGTCAGCGTGGTGTGCAGGTGGAAACCATGCCTGTGCTCTCCCCTGCGGAACGCGGTTCGCTTGGAGGAAGGCCTGAACTGGACCTGCGAGCTGTGCTGAAGCGTCTTGGCGAACTGGAACTACTCTCCCTCTTGCTGGAAAGCGGGCCCAGCCTGAATGCCGCATTTCTCACGGCTGGGCTGGTGGATAAGGCTATACTTTTCTTTTCGGAAACCGAACTGGGAGAAAGCGCAATTCCCTTTGCCGACACCGCGCATTCGCCCTTTACGCTGATCGAGCAGCTTGCCAATGTGGATCGCTGCGACTTCATGAACGATTTGGGAAAGAGCGCTCGCCAACTGGATGCCTGCGTCCGCGGCACTCTGCACGATCCATGGGCCGAGACGTTTGCCCTGACACCAACATCCGCGATTTAGCCTGCACTGACAATGGGTGCCCACATCTCGTCTTGAGATGTAAGGGTTGGGGCGTATACCCGTGTCTCAGAAGCAAGACATGGGGCACCGCTTGGCATGCGAATGCACTTCTTTAGAATGGAACTATGTTCACAGGCCTGATTGCCGAAACCGGCACGCTGCTCTCCATGGAAAAGAAGACAGGCGCAGCGCGGTTGCGCATTGCCGCACCTACGCTGGCGCGTTCGCTCAGCACGGGCGAGTCCATCGCCGTCTCTGGCGTGTGCCTGACCGCGCTGGCGATTACGCCGGACGGTTTCGAGGCCGATCTGCTGGATGAGACGCTGCGGAGAACGTCCATTGCGGAACTCCCACCCGGCAGCAGCGTCAACCTGGAACTGCCCACGCCTGCCGGAACACCACTGGGGGGCCATGTGGTGCAGGGGCACGTGGATGGTGTTGGACGCCTTGCGTCACTGACCGCGGTGACCAGCGGCCCGCCAGAGGAGACCGACTGGCTTCTGCGTATCACGGCTCCGGCAGCGCTGGCACGTTACATCGTCGAGAAGGGTTCGCTGAGCGTGAACGGTATTTCGCTGACTGTGGCAGCTGCCGAGCCGGGACCGAGAGGCACGGTCGACGTGACCATTGCCATCATTCCCCACACCTACGCCTTGACCAACCTGCACACGCTGCAGCCGGGCGACCCGGTAAACCTGGAAGTTGATGTGCTGGCGAAGTACGCGGAACGGCAAGCCCGAGCGATGCCCGAGACAATCACGGAAGCCTCGCTCATCGCGATGGGCTACTGAGCGTCGCGGTCAGGCCGTCACCACTTCGGGTAGTTCCATCTGCTGTGCCGCTTCACTTTCCACGTAAGGCTGAAAATGCGCGCGGCAGCGGGCCTCGTACAGGCCTGCCGCCCCCACCATGACGAGCGCCTGCGAATCACCCAAACGTTGGGTGTGGATGGCTGGCTGGCCGCAGGTCATGCAGACGGCACTTAGCTTGGTCACCTTGTCCGCCAGCGCCATCAGGGCCGGCACCGGACCGAACGGCTCATTGGCGAACGTGGTGTCGAGGCCTGCAAGAATGACGCGCTTGCCCATGCCGACCAGTTCCATCGTGAGTGGCAGAATCGCGCCGTCGAAAAACTGAACTTCATCGACACCAATAACTTCAACGCTGCCGACCAGATCGGTGTCGAACAATGCCTCGCGCAACCTTTCCGCATTGGGCGTCACCACTGCCGCCTCGTGCGTCTGCTCCGAGTGTGAGGCGATGGAAGTGCGGTGGTAGCGCAGGTCAATGTCGGGTTTGAAACAGCCGACGCGTTGCCGAGCAATGCGCGCGCGCTTCAACCGGCGGATCAGCTCCTCGCTTTTACCGGAGAACATGGGGCCTACGATAACTTCAAGGACGCCCGGCAGCGGTCGTTCGCCGGTGGAGACAGGGGCCATTCAAATATCGTAACGGCTGCCCGGTTGTGGGAAAGGACGCGCTTACTTGCCGACGCGAACCTTCACCGCCATGTAGCGAAAGGTGCTGCCCGGTGTCAGCAGCACCTGGTGGGCTACCTGAGGCTCAATGCGGATGTAGTCGCCTGCCTTGAACGGCTGCGTGGTGCCACCTTTGACACTGTCGCCACGTATCTCACCAGGAGCAGTCTCTTTACCGTTGACGATTTCGCCACCGGTTACGATTTGAGCGCTGCCCTCCACGCCGATCAGGATATCCGCATCGTCATGGTGCCACTCGCCCTGCCCGTTCTTCACGCGGACTGCCATCTGGATGTTGCTGTCAGCGCGCCCAAGCAGGATTTCGGAAGCCAGACCTGTCTGAGCGACCCTGGCTTTCCCCAACAACTCCGCCCCTTTGTTCCCGAGGGAGACCGCGTCAAGCCGTTGTGCGGACGGCGAGGATTGTGCCAGAACCGGAACAGTGGCGCATGTGAGCAGTGCGATCTTCACGAACATAAGCCCTCCGTGCGAGCCGTTCGGCTGCGTTGCCAGCTTATCTGACCATGGTTCTACTCGTCGCCTACTGCAAAGGTTGCCATAGTTCCAACCGGTTACCTTCCGGATCGGTGATCCAGGCAAATTTCCCGTAACTGTAATCTTCGCGCGCCGGTTTCAGCGCAGCGTCCGCCTCTGTCAGCTTGCCGAGCAGCGCATCCAGGTCGTCGACGCGGTAGTTGATCATCACGGCTTGCGTGCTGCCCTTGCCAAAGTAATCCGTGTTGTTCGGAAAGGTACTCCACGTCGTCAGCCCTGTACCTTTGGGCACCTCGTCACTCCATTGAAATGCGATGCCATGCTCACCCGGATGGAATCCGAGGTGTTCCACGTACCAGGCCCTTAGCGCCTTTGGGTCACGCGCACGCAGAAAAACTCCACCGATACCCGTAACCCGTGCCATTAGCAAACCTCCTGTGGCAGCGCTTCCACCACAACAGCGGTGCCGTAGGCCAACACCTCGGTTACCCCCTGCATGACTTCGTTGGCATCATAGCGGAACGCGATGATGGCGTTCGCACCCCTCTCGTCGGCGTGCTGTGCCATGCGTTGAAAGGCATCCTGCCGGGTACGCTCGCACAGCTGGGTATACAGCGTTATGTCGCCACCCACCAGCGTCTGCAGGCTGGCGCCAATAGTACCGAAGACAGAGCGTGAACGCACCACAATGCCCCGCACGATGCCGAGATTTCGAGTAACGCGGCAGCCCGGCAGTTCCAGCGCGGAAGTGACAAAATCAGGATGCAATGGCATGCGGAACTCTCCAGAAAACACGCGTAGTGTAACCCTCCGCGGCTGTTAGCGTAACTTCATCGTATGAACCTCTGCGCAAAGGGTGTTCGAACCCGCCATGTGAGCGTCGTGCTTGCCGTGGTCAGCGTCGCCCTGCTTGGGTGCGCCCGCAAGCTGCAGATTGAGGTGCCAACAGGCTTTCGCGGCCGTATGCACATCACCTGCACGGGGCTGACTTCAGACCGTACCAGCCTGCTTCGGCTCACAGGCAGCGAAACGACAGCAGCTACCTGCCCGGAGCGCCAGTCAGACGTGGTGGTGGTTCGCGCAAACAGCCAGGTACCCGTAGATACGTCCGTCATGTGGACCACCACAGGTGACGGCCTTGTCCGCGAGATCCTCTTCGAGGTCAAATAGCGCAGCACTCGCATCGCAAGGTGCCCGCTGCTAGTCCGCATCCAACCAGTTATGAATCGCGACATCGCGGGTGCCATGTTTTCGGCTTTCCTCGCAGACCTGCCCCACGGAACAGCAACAGACATCCATATTCTTACCGACGCGGACGCCGACGGCCTGCCTGCGGGCGCGCTGCTGTTCCGTGCTCTGCGGGCTGCCGGTTACGCGCAGGTTACGGTCGAAACACGCGGCAAGTTTGAAAATGCCTGGATGCCGACGGTGCATGAGCGACTGCGTTCGCGCGCGCCACAGTGCCTCATCGTGGCCGACCTTGGCTCGCGCCCTGACACCCTGCTGCCCGACGTTCCAACCCTGCTGATCGACCATCACGTGCCGTTCGGCACGCCACCCGGGGCCACCCTGCTAACCAGCTATGGCACGGAGCCGACCGCGACCACGGGATTGCTGGCTTTATGGTGCGCACAGGCGATCGCTCCCGCACTGGCAGACGAGTTACAGTGGCTCGCAGGCATCTCGCTGCTGTCTGATCTGGGCGACAAGGCACCTTTCGCTGACCTCGGCGAGTCGAAGAAGCGCTTTGGCGTCACCGCGCTGAAGGACCTGACAACACTGCTGAACGCTCCCAGGCGAACGGCTGAGGGTGATGCGTCCAATGCCATGCAACTGCTGCTGAGCGCTGCTTCACCAAAGCAGGCGCTGGCAACGCCTTCTGCAGAACTCGACGCACTACGAACCGCGAAGGCTGAGGTGAGCGAAGCTCTCGCAATCGCGCGCAAGGCACCGCCACGCTTCTCCACAAAGTGGCGGGACGAGTTGGGTGCCGACATGATCGCGGTGCGCATCGACACGCCTTGCCAGGTGCACCCGCTGATTGCGCAGATTTGGCGTCCGCGCTTTCCAGGGGCAGTTATCTTTGGTGTCAACGTTGGCTTCAGGCCTGGCTTCGTACACTTTGCGGGACGCGCTTCAAAGAATGTCAACCTGGTGCAATTTTTGCGCGCGCATACCCCTACGGGTGCCGACGGGACTTTTGGTGGCGGCCACGATCAGGCCAGCGGGGGTGCGTTATCTGTTTCACTGTGGAATCCGTTTGCTATCGAGATGGGATGGGGTCCGGAGCTGCAGGTCGGTTTCAACGAGTAAGCGGTCGCTTAAGCCCGCAGCAACAGCAATGCTCCAAACTGGGTGCCTATGTCTCGCTTCTGAGACATGGGAGCTTGCGGCTAAGTAGCGGATACTTCCCCGTCGCAAAGCGAGACATGGGCACTTGGCTTTCGTGATCAGCGCACAACTCAATAGAATGAGTGTCCATTCCATCAAGGAAGGTCCGATGCACCGCATCCGTTCTGCCGTCGCGCTGTACGCCGCTGTTTGTCTTGGCGGCCTCGCTGCACTGCACCACGCAAAGCCTGTACATGCCGCAGGGCAGGCCGTGCAGCGCGTGGACTGGCCAGTTTACGGCGGCAACAAGGCGGGTCAGCGGTACTCTCCGTTGATGCAGATCAACCGCGGCAATGTCAGTCAGCTCAAGGTGGCATGGACCTACGACACGGGCGAGACGGGCGGTCTGCAAACGCACCCCCTCATCATCGGGGGCACCCTGTTTGCGTACACACCCAGCCAAAAAGTGATCGCGCTGGACGCAGCCTCGGGCAAGCAGCTGTGGCAGTTCGACTCGGGCATCAAGACCGGCCAGCCGGATCGTGGTTTTGCTTACTGGACCGATGGCCAGGCAAAAGTTCTTTTCGCAAACACTTTGTACGCCGTATGGGCACTTGACCCAGATACCGGCAGGCCGTTCGAAAACTTCGGCAACAAGGGCAGCATCGATCTTCGCAATGACCTTGGCGCAAGTTCACCCGCAGGTACGGTTGCGCTGACCACACCCGGTACCATCTACAAGGACCTGATCATCCTCGGTCTGCGCACGTCAGAGGCCGTGCCCGCGGTCCATGGTGACGTGCGTGCCTACGATGTGCGCACTGGCAAGCTGCGTTGGAGCTTTCATACGATTCCGCATCCGGGCGAACCGGGCTACGGGTCCTGGCCCAAGAACGCGTGGCAGTACACGGGCGGCGCGAACAATTGGGCAGGCAGCGTTCTGGATGAGACGCGCGGCATCCTGTATGTGCCGACGGGTTCTGCCGCGACGGATTTTTACGGCGCGGACCGTGCGGGCAATGACCTGTATGCCAACAGCCTGCTCGCCATCCAAGCCGCGACCGGCAAATTGCTGTGGCACTTTCAGGCGGTGCACCATGACATTTGGGATCGTGACTTTCCCGCGCCCCCTGTCCTGCTGACGGTACGCCACGGCGGCAAGCTGGTCGACGCCATTGCACAGACCACCAAGCATGGACAGGTCTTCGTCTTTGACCGGGTCAGCGGCAAGCCCGTGTTCCCGATTGAAGAGAAGCCGTTCCCGGCAAGCACAACGCCCGGCGAGTGGACTTCGCCCACCCAACCCATGACCTCAACACCGGAGCCTTATGCACGCCAGCGGCTCACCTCGGACTTGCTGACGACACGCACACCGGAGGCACATGCCTGGGCAGAGAAGGAGTTTGGTACCTTCATCAGCAATGGGCAGTTCATCCCGTTAAGCGTGGGCAGGCAGACCGTCGTCTTTCCCGGTTTTGATGGCGGGGCAGAGTGGGGTGGCGATGCCGTTGACCCATCGAGCGGCGTGGTCTACATCAACGCGAATGACGTGGCATGGACCGGCGGACTGGCAGAAGTAAAGGCTGGCGGCGGCGTAGGAGCCACGACGTACGCAAACCAGTGTGCAGGCTGCCACGGACCGGATCGCAAGGGACAGCCGCCGGTATTTCCGTCACTGATCCGTGCGGCAGACCATCTTTCGACGGAGGGGATGGCTGAGATCGTCCACAACGGCCGGGGCCGTATGCCCAGCCTGCCCAACATCACGGGCGACACCCTGCAGGCGCTGCTGGCCTACGTCCGCACCGGTGCGGAACCGGCAGCGCGGACCTCAGCCGGTGGAGCCGATCGGAGCGACAAGCAGGAACTGGCAGGGGCTTCCGGCGCGGTGCAGGCACCACCTGCGAAGTACCGCTTCACCGGCTATCGCAAGTTTCTTGACCCGGATGGCTACCCGGCTGTTGCCACGCCCTGGGGCACACTTAATGCCATCGACCTGAACTCAGGCAAATATCTCTGGAAGATGCCGTTGGGTGAATACCCGGAACTCGCGGCAAAGGGCGTGAAAGACACCGGCAGCGAAAACTACGGCGGTCCTGTTGTCACTGCGGGCGGCCTGGTCTTCATTGGCGCCACCAACTACGACTGCAAGATGCGGGCCTTCGACAAGAGCACAGGCAAGCTGCTGTGGGAGTACACCATGGAAGCCGCCGGCAACGCCACGCCTGCCACCTACATGGTTGACGGCAAACAATACGTGGTCATCGCGATTAGCAATGCGCACAATGCAAAAGCGCCACAGGTTGCGAAGTATGTAGCGTTTGCACTGCCCTGATCTGCATCGGCCCGTGCCTGCGACGTGTCATCCATTGGACATGTCATTCTTAAGGCATGAGACAAACCCGCACGCTCGCAGCGGCTGCCCTGCTCTACTGCCTGCATGCATCCGCGCAGGACAGGGGCTTCTGGAAGCCAGTCAGCACCACGGCCCGTGCCATCACCGGTGAAATTGGAATCACGAGTGAAAAGTTGACCATCAATTTTTCGTCCTTCACCATCGCAGACATTCGCGCGCTGACTCCGGAAGAGAGCGCCGCGACCTTTAACCTGGATGCGGGCGGTGCTGGCACACTGTACCGCCTCAGCATCCCTGCAAACAAGGTCCTGCTGCACCGCAATGTGATGTGCGGCGCGGAAGAAACACAGTGGATGGCGACCTACGCCCTGGGCAAAACGCTGCAGGTCGCCTTCTTTTCCGGATCAAAGATGCCCGTGTTCACGCGGGAAGCTGTTGCAAACACCACCACGCTTTGCGGAACGTTCCTGTACTCACGGTAAGCCCTCGGAAATGACAAAGAGGAGCGCCGTCTGGCGCTCCTCTTTGCTCTGCCGAGTAACTGCAATTACCGGCTGCGACGACCACCGGAACCGCTGCGACCACCCGATCCGCCAGAGCCACTGCGGCCACTGGACGGACCTGCACCACCGCTGCGACGACGGCCGAAGCCGCCACCACCACCGGGGCGCGAAGGACGCGACGGGACCGAGGTCTGCTCATGCCCCTGTCCATCCGGGCTGGTCTTCCATGCGCGGGTCTCAAGCTGCATCAGGTCGTTCGAAGCCACATCAAGAGGGGCATTACGCTCCTCCTTCTTCAGGTCCTTGTCGGCCACGCGCCAGTCAAAGGTGATCTTCAGCTCGCGCTCCATGCGGCGCGCATCGCTGCGCTCCTGGGGCATGACGAACGTGGTGGCAACACCGGTTGCGGAAGCACGGCCGGTGCGGCCGATGCGGTGGATGAAGTCGTCACTCGCACCCGGCAAGTCGTAGTTGACGACGTGCGCAATGTGCGAAATGTCGATGCCGCGCGCAGCAACATCTGTTGCGACGAGGACGCGGCTCTTGCCGGTTGCAAAGGCCTTCAGGGCAGCGGTCCGCTGCGACTGCGAACGGTCGCCGTGGATTACGGAAACCTCGTGGCCCAGCTTCTCAAGCTTGCGGCTCATGCGGTCCGCGCCGTGCTTGGTGCGCGAGAAGACGAGGTAGGTACCGGCATCCTCGCCCAGCATCTTGTCCAGCAGTGACAGCTTCTGGTCCTGCATCACGGTGTAAGCGCGCAGTTCCACGCGCTCATTCGGCTTGCTGGTGGTGCCAATCTCAATACGCACGGGCTTGTTGACGTAGTCGCGGACGATTTCCGTGATGTTCGCATCCAGCGTGGCGGAGTAGCACATGGTCTGGCGCGTCTTCGGCAGCGCGCCCACGATGCGGCGAATGGCAGGCAGAAAGCCCATGTCGAGCATGCGATCCACTTCGTCCAGGACGAGCATTTCCACGTTGCGCAGGCTGATCTCGCCGCGCTTCAGGTAGTCCTCAAGACGACCGGGGGTCGCAACCACGAGGCGCGGACCACGGCGAAGAGCATCGAGCTGCGCGCCTTCGGAGAGACCACCGCAGACGAGAACCGCGTCGGACTTGGCGTTTGAAACGATCTTGCCGTAGGCCTCAAGCACCTGCATGGCAAGCTCGCGCGTGGGCAGCAGGATGAGTGAACGGATCGGCTTGATCTGGCGCTTGCCGGTCTGCACGGTCGGCACGGGCGCCGGGTTCGCGTCCATCTGCTCGATCATCGGGATCAGGAACGAGAGGGTCTTGCCGGTGCCGGTGGCGGCTGTCGCGAGAACGTCACGGCCTTCGAGTGCGGGCGGAATCGCCTTTGCCTGCACGGGCGTGGGTGTCACAAAGCCGGCGGACGCAAGGCGGTCCTTCAGGCGCTGTGAAATCTGGAAATCATTGAAGACCACTTCGGCAGGAGTAACGGAAGCGGCTGTGTTTAGAGGGGCGGTTACATCAAGGACTGCGGTGTTGCTGGAATTCAAGAGTGATCTTTCTTCTGTGGTGGGCGGCGCGCACATCCGCGAACCTGCCTGCCAATTCTCTGTAGTTGCAGGGCTGCCCTACTCCCATTTGGCTGCGGAAGAGGCACCATGGATTCGTTCGGTTCAACAGGGCCGGTAGGCACCGTTGCTGCACGGCGAGGTCTCGTAAAAAGACCAGTCAAGCCAGAGCAACCAACGCTTCCCTCTCACTTGTTCAAGGGATGGCATATAGCGGTGGTTCAGAACATCGCAGTCTCTGGCCAGCCCAAATCCACTCCGGGCCGTTCCTGCAATGGTGAGCATACTGCTCATAGAAAGATTAGCATGGCTCACGTCCTCCGGGCGAACCCTAAAGTTGCCACCGTATAATCACGTAGTGCCGGGAGGTCTGTAGCACTTGAAATGGCTTTACTCCCGTCTTACGCAAGATGCCAGAATTCAAGGCATTTTGCGGGGCAGTTTTACCGGTCTGCTTAGCCGCGGAAGCACCCTCCTGACAAGCGCAATCACTCTGCCTCTGACTGTTCGTTACCTTGGGGCTGAGGAGTATGGCGTATGGATCACCGTAAGCGGCTCCGTGGCCATGCTGGCAGTCCTTGACCTTGGGCTGGCCAATACCCTCACTAATCGCATTGCAGAGGCTGCTGCTCAGGGGAATGAATCCCTCGCACAGAAGTATTACGCAACTGCGTTCTGGCTTACAGCGGCCATTTCCTTGTGTCTGGGCTTAATTCTGCTTTGCGTTCTGCCTCATGTGAACTGGTCGAATCTCTTTCACCTGCGGGATCCCCGACTCGCCTCGGCTGCCGCCCAGTGCGTTGCCATTGCATGTGTCTCTTCCTTGATCGGGCTGCCGTTGAACCTTGTCACGCGCGTTCTGGGTGGGTACCAGCAGCTACATATTGCTAACTACTTCGTGATGGTAAACAGCATCCTGACTCTCGTAGCGATCGCCGGCGGTGTACTTCTTAGGTTTTCGCTGGTGCAGCTTATGCTGTGCTACTGCGTGTTTGTTAACCTGGGGCTGCTGTGTCTGAATCTGTGGTTTTCTTTTCTTCGCAGCCCGGCTCTCAAGCCCCTGCCGTGGAAGTTACAGCGACAGGTCGCTGGGGAGCTTTTCGGTGAAGGCACCCTGTTCTTTGTCATTCAACTTTGCAACATCATCGTGTTCAACTCTGACAACCTGGTAATAACCCATTACCTCGGAGCCGACCAGGTAACGCCTTACAGCGTAGCCTGGCGGCTGGTCACCTATGCCACGCTGCTGCAGCAACTGGTAATGCCGGCGGCATGGCCTGCCCTTGCCGACGCGTTTCACCGTGGCGACAATGAGTGGCTGCGGTCTACTTATCGCGCCTTGTCGCGCAGAAGCGTAGCCGCCGTGGGAGCGACCGCTCTTTGCCTTGGGATTTTCGGTAGACCCCTGGTACGCCTATGGATCGGCCCCACTGCGGTTCCAGAGCAGTCGCTCCTTTGGCTCATGGTCTTCTGGGCAATGCTTGTAAGTGTCACCTCGAATCAGGCGCTCCTGCTTGCAGCCGTGGGAAGATTGCGTATTGAGACAGCCCTTGCAGTGATCGCCGCAGCCGTCAACCTAGTGCTGTCCATCTTTCTGGTGCAGCGGCTTGGGGCACGCGGCGTCATCCTTGCCACGATCGTTTCCTTCCTGTTTGTAATGATCGGACCGCAGGAGTGGGAGGTGCGCAGGGTGCTCGCGGGCCTGACTGCTTCCAACCAAATGCGGAACAGAGTTGCATCCTAATCGCTGTACCTCTGTGTGCAACCATGCCTGAATCAAACCATGTACAAGTGCTGTTAGCTACCTATCAGGGTGAACGTTTCCTGCGTGAGCAAGTAGCATCCATCCTTGACCAGGAAGGAGTCAGCGTCAGTATTCTGGCGCGGGATGACAGGTCGCGCGATAGTAGTTACAGCATCCTGGAGCACTTTGCCCGGGAGCACCCCACGCAAGTCACGCTGATCCCGAACGAAGTCGGAACAGGTCATGCGAAGTGGAATTTTGTGCAGTTGATGCAGGCTTCTACAGGGCCTTACGTCGCACTCGCAGATCAGGATGACGTGTGGCTTCCGAACAAACTCCAGCTTTGCATGGACGCTATGCGGGAGCTTGAGCGGCAACACGGTGCGTTGGTTCCGTTACTGGTCTTTACCGATCTAACCGTTGTAGATCACGACTTGTGCGAGATACACGACTCCTTCTGGAAACATCAGCACATCGATGCGGACCGCATCGGTAATCTTCCTCACCTGCTTGCACAAAATGTCGTCACCGGGTGTACCGCGCTGATGAATCGTGCCCTTGTGGAGCGTTCCCTTCCTATGCCAACCGAGGCTTTTATGCACGACTGGTGGATCGCGCTAAACGCCTCAGTCTTCGGCCATGCACGGGCCTTGCACCGGTCTACCATTCTTTACCGCCAGCACGGAAGCAACGCCGTGGGGGCCGTTACCCACGGTAAGCCAAAGTTTTGGCCATCCCTTCGGCGGCACGGCTTACGAAAGGCGCAGTGGGAGATGGGTGAAAAGCAGGCAGAAGCTTTCTTAAGTTTGCATGGACCCAGTCTCCCCCCGGACAAGCGCCGCATACTCGAGGCATACGTCCGCTGTGAGCATAGCCCGAACCGTCTGGTCAGGGTGTGGACTTACATCCGATACCGCTTTTTCCAGAAAGGCCTGCGGCCTAACCTGGCCATGCTCTGGTACCTGTGGGACATGAAGGCGGCGAAGCGTTTGGCAGCAACGGACGCAGCCACCGGGGGAGCTTGACCATGCCGCCTCGGATCACGGCTGTGCTCGTGCTCTATCGCGTCCCACTGGAGCAGAGCACATGCTTTCTATCGCTGCGCAGTGCATTGGCGGCAAACGAGCAGCACGCAAACTTATTCCTGCTGGTCTACGACAACTCGCCCACAAGCGGCGGGCCAGCTGGTTTTCCCGCGACGCTGCTCTACCGGCACGATGCGACCAATGGCGGGGTCGCCGCGGCTTACAACGCCGGGCTGCGTGAGGCGCGTGCGAACGGGTCGGAGTGGCTTCTGCTCTTAGCCCAGGACACGGCAGTGACCCGCGACTATTTCCATGAGCTTCGCGAAAGCACCCGTGACGTCCCCACCGATGTTGTCGCGATCATCCCCCGACTGGTTCAGAATGGTGATACCCACTCGCCTCAGACTCTGCCTCGTCTCTCACATCAGCCGTTGCCAGAGTCTCTGACGGGGCTGCTGCCCATGAAAGTCTCCGCATTTAATTCGGGCGCAGCCCTGCGCGTGAGGGCCGTCGAGCGATTCCCCGACCGTTATTGGCTTGATTTCCTGGACCATGCCGTCTTTCACGAACTGCAGGCTGAAGGCGGACGCATCTGGCTGATGCGTGCGCGCCTGGCGCATAGCTTGTCCACTGAGGACCTTGGCGGTGATGCCTCGCTCTCCCGCTACCTGAACGTGCTGCAAGCAGAACGGGATTTCTATCGGCAGTATGGTTCAGTCGGCGACAAATCTCTCTATCGCCTCCGCAGACTGAAGCAAACAGCAGGGCAAATGCTAAAGGTCCGCGACAAGCGTTTTGCCCTGCTGAGTGCGCGTGCAGCACTCGGTTTACTGCCAGCCACTCCGCCACGGCCCAGCTAGATGTGGCAGGTCACCATGTTGCGCTTTTCAAGGTAGCGCTGGTGGTATTCTTCAGCCCTCCAGAAGGTAGTCGCCGGTTCCACCGCGGTGGCCACGCCGCTGCGAAAGACACCCGAGGCATTCAGTTCCGCGATCTTCGCCTTTGCTTCCGCGTGCTGCGACTCCGTGTGCGCGAAGATCACGGAGCGGTACTGCGTACCCCAGTCCGGCCCCTGCCGGTTCTGCTGGGTCGGATCATGCAACGAGAAAAAGGCGTCCAGCAGGCTGTCGTAGCGGATGCGTGCCGGATCGAAGGTGACTTCCACCACCTCCGCGTGGCCGGTTCTGTCGGTACAGACGTCCTTGTACGTGGGGTGTTCGAGCGTTCCGCCTTCATACCCGGTTGTGGTGTCCAGCACACCGATTAACTCGCCCAGTTTTGCTTCCACTCCCCAGAAACATCCTGCACCAAACGTTGCCTTCTCTGTTGCCACCGCTACTACCCCCTGCTATCAACGCTCTTGAGTTTGACTCGCAAGCACCATGCATTCTGATACTTCCGAGCCGTATTTGTCATCTGTTGGAACGTGAAAAGTCTGTGACGTTCCGCGCCACGCCGATGACGAATGTTAGTGTTGGATTGCGCACGGCGCAGAGGCGGGACAGCGTTGAACAGGCGAAATTTCATGGCATCGGCAGCGGCACTTTCCGGCGCGGCACTCCCAGGTGGAAACATGGCTGCACAGGCGCAGGAAACCGGCAAACAGTTCTACCAGTTGCGCAAGTACGGGTTGCGCAACGGCCCGCAGACCGCGCTAGCGCAAAAGTACTTTTCGCAGGCACTCATCCCCACGCTCAATCGCATGGGCATGCCACAGATCGGCGCCTTCCAGCTCTCTATCGGACCGGAGACTCCGACGTACTACGTCCTGATCCCGTCAACCAGCCCCGAGATGCTGCTAACGCTCAATATGAAGCTGGCCGCCGATCTCGAATTCAGCAAGGCGTCCGCAGACTTCTGGGGAGCAACCGCCACCGCGCCCGCCTTTCAGCGCGAGGAGGTGACCATGATGGCCGCCTTCACCGGCTTTCCGAAGCTGATCGCGCCCAAGCCCGGCAAACGCATCTTTCAGCTGCGCACTTACGAGAGCCCCAGCAACGCGACGCACCTAAAAAAGGTCGAGATGTTCGAGTCCGCAGAAATCGGCATCTTCGAACGCACCGGCCTCACACCCGTCTTTTTCGCGCACAACCTGACCGGTACCCGCCTGCCCAGCTTAACCTACATGCTCACTTTCACCGACGTGGCCGAACTGAATGCACACTGGTCAAACTTCGTCAGTGACCCCGCCTGGAAAGAACTCTCGCACAAACCCGGCTACACCGACCCAGAGATCGTCAGCAACATTGCGAACCTGTACCTGAGCCCGCTACCTAGTTCGCAAATCTAGCAACGTAGTTAAAGGCGCGCAGCTGGCGCCTCTAATTACCCGCTAAAAACGAGGCCGCGCACCGCGTGACCCGGTCTTCTGCCCTGTCTGCTTCAGCTTTGCGGCATCCGGCAGCTTGTGTTTCCGCTCGACCTTTTTGCCTGCGGCCGCACGGTTCAGAGCCTGCACTTCGCCCGGAGTCAACTCGCGAAACTCGCCCGTAGGCACGTCCAGTACGAGTGCGCCGTAGCCGATGCGGCGAATCTTTTCGACGTGGTGGCCGACCTCTTCAAACATCTTGCGCAACTGTCGGTTACGGCCTTCCGTCAGCGTGACCTCGTACCACGGGTTGTCGCCGCCGCGTGCCAGTTCCACCTTGGCGGGAGCGGTCAGCACACGGTCGCGCCTGCCGCCACGTGCCTCCGCAAGGCGCCCGCGGTCGATCATTACGCCGGAACGAATCTGGTTCAATGCATCTTCGGTCGGTCGCCCCGCGATCTTTACAAGGTAAGTCTTCTCAACGGAATTTGCGGCTTTGGACAGGCTGTTTGCCAGCGCGCCGTCGTTGGTCATCAGCAGCAGGCCTTCGGAGTTGTAGTCGAGCCGGCCCACCGGGTACAGCCGCACATCCAGTCGCTTGCCCGCGAGCCTGGCCGATTCTTTCAGCAGGTCGACAACTGTATCGCGATGCTCGGGATCGTCCATCGTGGTCACGTAGCCGCGCGGCTTGTTGACCATGAAGTAGCGGTGTTCCTGCGGACCCTGCAACAGCTTGCCGTCAACGCGAATGTGGTCCACTGCCGGATCGGCGCGGGTACCAAGCTCTGTAACGACCGTGCCGTTGACCTGCACGCGGCCCGCTACGATCAACTCTTCCGCTTTGCGGCGTGATGCCAGGCCCGCATCGGCCAGGACTTTCTGCAGGCGCAGGCGGGTAGGCGAGAAGTCAGCCTTGCTGGCCTTGTTGGCTTTCTTCGCTGTCGCCGTGCTCGCGGGTGGTGCTTTCACGACTGGTGTGGTCGGCAGGGCCATGCTCACCGTCTTGGGTGGGATGGAGCGTCTTTGCTTGGGCTGGTCGGTGCTGGATGCTGTCGGTGTGTTCTTCATGGGTGCCTCCCGCTGCGCTCTCCGCAGTGGCTTGCTGGTTGCTAATTTCGTTGCGGGCTGCTTCATTCGAATTAGAAGTGTCGGCAGCCGGTAAGTTTGCTTGGTGAGCCTGTTCGTCACGCACGATGTGTTCCGCGTCGCCGCGCGCGTTTACCTGTTCGACCAGCGTATCGGCGTGCTCCATGTGCAGGTCTTCCTGCTCGACCAGTTCTCCCGCCATCCGCTCGAACTCTTCCATGGACGGCAACTCCTGCACGTCTTTCAGGCCAAACCGCAGCAGGAAATCACGCGTGGTCTTGTACAGCATGGGCCGGCCGATGACCTGCTTGCGACCCGCCGTCGCGATCAGTTTGCGAGCCATCAGTCCGCCTAGCACACCGGCGGAGTCGACGCCGCGAATCTCGGAAATCTCAGCCGCCGTGACCGGTTGCTTGTAAGCCACCACCGCCAGCGTTTCCAGCGCAGGCAGGGTCAGCTTCAGTGCGGGTTTCAGGCTCTTCACAAAACCGCGGACGGCATCGTGATACTCCGGCTTGGTACCCATCCGGAAGCCGCTGGCCACCTCGCGAATCTCGACACCGCGATCGCTTTCAGCGTAGTCCCGGATCAGCAGGTCCACAGCACGGCGGATATGGTCGCGCAGCAGGCGTTCCCGTTCACGCGCGCGGCGCTTGTCTGCTTCGGACGGCTCAGCGGAGATCTTGGCTACTGCTTCCGAAGCATCTTCGGCAACGGGTTCATCCGATTCCGGCAGCGGCGTAGTGTTGTTCGCCTCAGAGTTTACGGCTGAGAAGGCACCGTCCGGGGTGGGACTACTGCCCTGCTGCGCTTCCACATCCAGCGGTAGCACGGCCTGATCGGCAGCGATGCGATCCAGTTCAGCCTGCGCCTCTTCCCCTAGCAGGCCTACCAACTGCTGCAGCGTCACTGGCTCTTCCGAGGCATAGATGACGGCTTCGATCTTGGACTTCAGGCTCATGCGTTCGGTGTGCTTCTGCGGCGGACTGCCGTAACAAGTGTACCTGCCGCGTGCATCCCATACGGCAGAGGATGACGTGGCCGAACTCGAGATCTTCCGAGGCGACATTACGACGCTGCACGTGGATGCCATCGTGAATGCCGCCAACACCAAGCTGAAAGGTGGCGGCGGCGTAGACGGCGCGATCCATCGTGCCGCAGGCAAGGCCGAACTGCTGGCTGCCACTGCCCCGCTGGGCGGCTGCGCAACCGGCGATGCAAAAGCCACACCTGGCTTGCGCCTGCCCGCGAAATGGATCTTCCACGCCGTAGGACCTGTATGGAGTGTCAGCCGGGGAGGCGAGGCCGCCATGCACAAAGCCAACGCATTGCTGGCAAGCTGCTACCGCCGCTGCATGGAACTGGCACAGGAACATGGCTGCCGGTCCATCGCCTTTCCTGCGATCTCCACTGGCGTATATCGCTTCCCGGCAGATCGCGCGGCTGCTATCGCCGTCCGCACCGTTCTGGATTCACTTGCCCAATCAGGCGTCGAACGGGTGGTTTTTTGCTGCTTCAGCGAGGCAACAGAACAGATTTACAAGCAGATGTTGAAGACCTAGCGCCAGTCGTCGCGCATGCGTTCCTGGTGCGCCAGCACTTCGTCGAACTGGTCCGTCTTTTTGATCAGGATGTCGCCAGCGCCGTCCGCCTGCCGTAGCAGGATAGCCTGCAGCCGCACCAGTTCTAACATGGCCAGAAACATGCAGATGAGTGCCTGCTGCGAGTGCGTGTTCTGCAGCAGCCGGCGCAGACTGGTGGGCCGGTCTTCCAGCAGGAGGCGGCGCTTGGTGTACTCGATCATCTGCGCGACCGTGACCGACTCTTCATCCACGTTCAGCACGGGCCGTTTGCGCAGCCGGTCAAGTATCTCGCCGAAGACACGCACCAGGTCCGTGGTATCAGCGGCGATTTCGCGGTCTGCGGTAGCCTGCTCCTTGAACTCGCGAATGCCCGGGGTGGTCCACGTCGCGTCCTCAATCTGCTGTTTCTGCAGCAGCATCTGCGCGGCGGCCTTAAAACGCTCGTGCTCCAGCAACCGCTCGACCAGTTCGCGGCGCGGGTCTTCCATCTCACCCGCGAGGATCCCGCTGACCTCGCGCGGCAGCAGCATCTTGCTCTTAATGTGAATCAGCAGCGACGCCGTGTAGATAAAGTCGCCCGCGGAG
>CAXTFT010000005.1:39007-45865 GCA_964243585.1 uncultured Terriglobus sp. | reverse complement strand
CTCGCTGCCGGCCGACCGCTCACCCGCGTTCCTGCAGGAGTATCGGACCTCGATGGAAGGCCTGGCACCCTCCACCGTTAACGTCCGCCCGTCCGCCTGTCCGCCGTCCGCAAGCTGGTCACCGAAGCGCGGAAGAATGGCGTGCTCTCGGCCGAGGAAGCCGGCAATCTGACCGACATCCCAAACGTCCACCCAGAAGGGAAACCCGGATGGGCAACTGGCTGAGCAGGCAAAGGAGCTGCTCCAGGTGCCCGATCGCACCACCCTCAAGGGGGGCGGGACTACGCCACCTTTGCCCTCCTGGTGGGCTGCGCCCTCCGCCGACAGGAACTTGCTTCGCTGGATGTCGAGACAGTCCCGCTCCGGGAGGGTAGCTGGGCGTTGGCCGATCTGGAAGGGAAGGGGAGGCGGATCGTACCGTGGCCATTCCCATTTGCGCCAAGCACGGTATCAACGCATAGATGACCGCGGCCGGCATCGAAGACGGTTCACTCCTGCGGAGCATTCCCAATGGCGAGCGCAATTTCGAATCGAAGATGGTGGATCGAAGCCGAGGTAGTAGCCGGCGATTGCGCGGGTATAGTCGTCGATCACAATCGTGAGCCAAGGTCCTAACGCAGATCCATCCCCTCTTAGCAGCTTGATGTCGAGCTGACCGTGATCCACTTGCCAGATCCTGTTGGCGCTTGCCGCCTCTCGCCGATGGACCATGTCAAAGCTCTCGTCCTATCACTTCCCACCCTCATGGGCAAGCGTGCGAAGGCTCTTTGGCAACTGTTTGGGCGAAATAAGGTCCGCTACCCACGCTGACAGACTCGTTGTCCCGGATGCGGTGGAAGCCTGCCTCACCGCATGTAAACCCGTTGGCGATTGGGTCGTACGCACCGCAGGTGCAAGATGGAGCAAAATTGGGAAGGCAACGGCACCAGCAAAGATAGCCGATGCGGTAAGGAAGCTTAGCATAGGGGCCAGCGAGCGAGCAGCGAGCCTGCCAAGTGTACCGGGGTCTGCCGCCGCGGCGCAGCCCGCCACCAAGCGCGAAACGATGAGTGGGATCACGCAGAGGCGTATGGCATTGATAAACAGCGTGCCTGTTTGACACGATTCGTCCCTGGCCCTTGTACTTCAACGTCTTTTCATCTGCATCGTATGTATTCGGGATATCATCAGTGATATCACTGAACTCAAAGCTATCTCGGCATCCTTTCCGCATGCCGACATCGCAAGCTCATGCCCTTACGCCTGCTGAACGGTTTTGATACTGCCTCGCCTAACTGACGCTTCAGAATTTGCTTCGTTGACCGCTGTCTCAAGGAACGTTGTGTTCCTGAACGCAAGCCAAATCGCCTGGGAACATAAGGTCACTTTCCCAGTCATAGCATGACGTTGTTCTCACGAGGTTTGCTGAAACATGGGCCATAGTCGAGGTGCTTCTCTCGAAATTGAACCTAGCGGTAGCTTACTTGCTACTCTTCCGCCGACAGGACCCCGGATGGAACAGACATGGTCTGAGCTGGACCTGAGCAAAGTGGCCGCGGTAGGTCTAGACGTGCTCTCAATCGTCGCGGGCCTGTTTGCCAGCCTGTTTGTATACGCAACCTATCGCGGTGACTGGTTCAACAACGAGTCGTTGAAGCTGTTAGGTCTTGGCACGGAGTTTGCAGCTGCTTTCATCCTGTTCGGGCGCGGCCAGTACTTGTACCGTCACGGGCACAGCCTGCTTAACATCCGTCAAACCGCAGGAGTACTCCGCACGTCAGCGTTTTGCATTGTCCTGCAATCTCTAGCGCTGCTGTTTGGCAAAGTCGTCGTTCCGCGTCTCTTTTTACTACTCAGCTGGATTTTTATAACGGCGTTCATTCTTGCGCAGAAGCACCTCAGCCGCAAACTGCTTGCCGATTGGAAAGCGAAACGAACAGAGGTGCGGAATGTTCTAATCGTCGGCACCGGAGCCGAGGCTAGGCGAATCTTTTCCTTTCTGCTGAACTCGCCGGACTTTCGCTTGAAGCCCGTCGCGTTCTTGGATGAAGACCGTCGCGACGCGAAGGTTATCTACAGTCATGACTACCGCTTCAGAGATCATGCGCCCGTTTACAGTGGGCCGCTGAAAAGTGATCTTCTTTTGCGTCTGAACGTGTCGGAAGTTTTTGTAGCCGACTCAAGCCTGTCGCACGAGCGGCTTAGACAGATCCAGTTTCTCGCATCGGAGCAGTCGATTGAGCTGGCCTTTGTCGGTTCGGCTCACCCGCAGCTGTCTGGACGAGCATATAAGCTGGCGGAAATCGATGGCATGCTCGTCACATCGATTACCCCGGCTAAATCCGTTGCGAGCTCTGGGTATGAAGTGGTGAAGCGGCTGCTGGACCTGGTAGGCGCGCTCGTCCTTATTGCTGTGTGTCTGCCAGTCGGTCTGGCGGCCGCATTGTGCGTCAAGTTATCGTCTCCCGGCCCAATCTTTTTCCGGCAGAGACGTGTCGGAATGCACGGCAAAATGTTTGAGATGTACAAATTTCGCAGCATGTACACCACTGCTCCGAAGTATGGCCGGTCTCCAGAGGGAGGGGACGATCCACGTATCACACCCGCCGGTCGCTTCCTGCGCAAGACCAGTCTGGACGAATTGCCTCAACTGCTGAATGTCCTACTTGGCAGCATGTCTTTGGTCGGGCCCCGCCCGGAAATGCCGTACGTGGTGCAGCAGTACACGCCAGAGCAGACGCAGCGCCTGAGTGTCAAGCAGGGTGTGACCGGTCTATGGCAACTGAGTGCGGATCGGAAGTACGCAATTCACGACAGCATCGAATACGACCTGTACTACTTGGAACACCGCAGCTTCTTCCTGGACCTTGCGATTCTCCTCCACACGGCCGCTTTCGCTATGAAGGGAGTTTGAGCAGGTCTAGTACCAGTCGGGTGGCACGGCACGTGATACTTTTGCTGAACCTGGATTTCAGGTTACTTGAAAGCAGATCACCGCAGCATCAGTGGGGGTACCACAGTTTGATGAGTGCCCACACGCCCGCACCCACAATTGTCTCAACCGCAACACAGAAGGCTATAGCCCGGAACACCGGACTACCCACCGGGGGCTTTGGAGTGGGCTTCTCGGCGTCAGCGATGGCGAGAGGACCGGTCGATTGAGTGATGTGATGCTGCACGTGAATTTGCATCGCATGACCCTAGCAACTACAACATGCAATTGTCTCCCTCTTTAATAGAACAGCGATCTCGATTTTTCCCGTTTTGGATATACATCGATCAAGCGACTTTTCCTAACTTCGACACTACCGAAGCACCGAAGCCTAAATTGCTGTAGAAAGTCAGTTTTCTTCACATTTTTCTGAACTGGTGGCTGCAATGCTTGACTGGTTTGGCATCCATTTCGCCTGCAGGCGTTTGTAAATATTTGACTGTCAATAAAACAACATTTGATGAACCAAACAATTCTGGTACGGGCCTTAGGTCGGTTCTGGCTGACGAACGCACTGCTGCGTGGTCACGGTGTCAAGGCATGCATTCCAACACGACCCTCCGTCGAAAGTAGATTCAACCTTGCTGCGTTCCGCTCGAACTCTCCACTCTTGTTAACCGCCCTCACCTAAAGACGGCAGAACTCTCTGCCATCAGCAAGGCAGCCAAGCTGGTTGGGCATTCCTGCTGTGCGGTGCGCCGTCATCTCTGGAATTGCCCTGTCCATCTTGGTGGAGTACCTGGTTCGGTCCAGCTAATGCATCCCGCCACTCAGCTTCATATCGCTAGGTACCAAGACGAATCGGTAGCGACGGCCTGTGTGCGTCGTGAGGCGACGTTGAGAACTGCGCACGGTGGGCTGCCACGACGTACAGCACCTCACTGTGAGTACCATTCGTCGCGATCCTGATATTACTCTCTGCCTTTCAACTTCTTCTTCGAAGCGAATGCTTGGTATTGCTTGTTAAGCAGGTAGCAGAGGTCGCCATTGAACATGGAATCAATCCCTGTTCCAAGGCGGAAACCGCCGCCGCCGCTGCTGTGATCACCCAATGAAGGAAGAAAGCTAACCCATGATTCAGTAGATAGACCCGCCTCTCTTGCGGTTTTGACTGATTGTTACGAAATAACGCCTCAGTAATGAAAGCCGCCTGGGCGCCGATTAAGGTTCTGACTGCTGTACGCCAAGCTCCTGCACGGGTTTTCAACCCAGAAAGCAGTTGACGTCTCAGCGCCCAGAACAGAGCCCGCAGGTGGAGAGCAGAACAGAGAAAATGAAGATGACGCTCCAGACACGACAGAACCGTATACTTCAAAGTGTGATTATTCTGGCCCAGATGGTGTTATCTGGATGGGCATTGCTCGGCTGCGGCATCGGTGCCAAGAGCGTTCCTACGAGCATTGTTCCGGAAGGGCGGGTACTCACCCCGGAAAACGCGTCAGTGGAACAGACGGGCAGCCAGCAGTTCGCCTTGGTACCCGCGGGTTCTGGCCAGGGTCCCATCAACTGGCAGGTAGAACCGTCGCTTGGTACCATCACGCCGGATGGCCTGTACACCGCTCCGGCTTCGGTAGAAGATCAGCGAACCGTGACGGTCACTGCCAGCAGTGCAAACAGCCAGACGTCAAGTGCGACGGTGATGCTGACTCCTTCTTCGATCCCTGCCAACTTCATGGGTCTCAACGTAGGCGACACTTATCATCGGAACCCTTCCTTCAAGTTTGGCATGCTCGCCACTAACTCCCATGTGAGTTGGGCCTCAATGAATCCTGCTCGTGGCGTCTACAACTTCGACTCGTTCGACCAATTACTAAGCTACGCGCAGACACATAATTCAGAACTTCTGGTACTTCTGAACGGCACACCCGCATGGGCGTCATCGAACCCCACGATCAAGTGCGCCGAGGCAGCGGGAACATGCGCACCACCCAGCAATCTCCAGTACTGGGACGACTTCCTGAGTGCCTTGGCCGTTCACGCGAAAGGCAAGTCAGGCATCAAATGGTCCATCTGGAACGAAGCGCAGGACCCGCACTACTGGACCGGCAGCGTGCAAGGCATGGTCACCATGGCCCAGCATGCGTGGGCTATCCTCAAAGCAGCAGACAGCAAGGCCCAGATCATATCCCCGACAATCACAGGCTTCCCAGAGCCAGGCCCACAGTGGTTAGCGTCATACTTCGCTGCCGGAGGCGGTAAGTATGCGGACATTATCGGTTTTCACGGCTACTCGACTGCAACGGCCGAAGATGTACTGTCAACGGTATCCGCAGTCAAAGATGCAATGCGTGTTGCGGGGCTAAGTTCTATGCCGCTCTGGAATACTGAGGGCGATTGGGCAGGAGCGGGGAACATCGGTCAGCCATCGCAGGCTGACCAGGATGCCTTTATTCCGCGCTACTTTTTGCTTCAGTGGTCTGCTGGCGTGTCGCGGGTTGTCTGGTACGAATACGACGGTGGTAACCCGTGGGGAGGACTCGAGGTTGATTACGTTGAAACGAGCGCATCGATTTCTTACGCAGAGACCTATAAGTGGTTGGTCGGTTCATCGATCACCCAACCGTGCGCGAAAAGCGCTTCGAACGTTTGGACATGCGGGCTTAAGACAAATGGTATCCCCATGACAATCGTCTGGAGCGAAACGGCGCAAACGTACACAGCTCCGCCCGAGTACTTCGTAAGCCGAGACATCACTGGAGCAGAACGCGTCATCATTAACCACAAGGTCGCAATCTCAAAAAAGCCCGTCCTGCTTGAGGTGCTTCCACTTATGCTCCAAAAAAAGTAGATCCTAAAGAAAGCTGGGCCAGAACGCCGATGCGCGGAATCGATCAAGCCAGAAGTGGAACACGTTCACCGGTCGGTGATCGCCAGGTGTATCCAGAACCAGCTCTGGACTAATTAATATTTGCCTGCCGGAACGCCGGCCTATCGAAGCGTTGAAAGCAACATGCTCAGCGACTGGCAAGTCGCTGTCGGCCAGGTACGATCCCAAGTTGTAATCTGAGGCTTTATAGATGCAAAGGCCATTAAACGCGGATTCGCATCTTAGTGGAATTTGTCGGGTAACTTCGTGTTGCCAGCGGTAGATGCGATCGCGATGGAACTGAAAGTAGGCAAGCGGCTTTCTCTTTGCCTCCTCAATCGCAGTATGCAGCGGCGTGTAATCATGGCCGCTTGCCCGGAGGGCAAGCAAATCATAATAAACCGGTTGCGAGGTCGCGCTGATCGCGAACAGTGTTTCGTCAGAGTCAAGCTGTGTCAGCGAGCGCAACATGGCTGCAACTTCAGGCGGTCGGACCATGACATTGTCCAGGTCCGCGACACAAACAAAATTATGGTCAAGCAGGTTCAGATCGCGCGCGGCGTGCAGCAGAATCTCGCGACCGATCGCCATGCGATTCAATCGAGTGGCGCCGGCTGACATCGCGGATGTGTCCACCAGTTGCACGTTGCGGGAACCGGCGCTCACGATGATTGCTCTGGTGTTGTCCCGCGAACCGTTTTCCCCTATGAGAACGTCACACTTCACCCCGGATGACCGTAGCGCTTCCACGTAGTTGAAGAAGACACCCAGGGTGGTCGCGCAGTCGCGCGCCAGACACAAAAAGACGATAGAGATTGGTCTACCGACAGGTCGGTTCTCCACGGATGTACGCCCTCCAGGTCACGCGGTTGTAGAAGTCAAATCCTGCACATTAGAAGATCGAGACCTGGTCTGTCGGATTAGGTACAGCATTACAGTCCAATTGAAGAAGGCCAGCAGAGCGTCACTTGCAATGCTTACCCAGGCGGCGCCGCGCCAAGAGAAGCGAGGGATCAGGAGCAGGTTGGCAACCAGGTTGATAATGGCAACCAGGGCTTGTGCTCCCAATCGTAACTTTTGA